>JAVMKJ010000237.1:0-8509 GCA_031732855.1 Candidatus Competibacter sp. | reverse complement strand
TGCCGGAATTTTATGATGCCGGCTTTTTCCAAGCCGTGCCTTTGTGGTGATGGGCTGTTGGTTTTCCAAATTTTACGGAGAAAAACTGATGAAAGAACGCATTGTGGCCGTTTTGGGGGCATTGAGTCTGTTGGTCGCGACGGGCTGCGCCACCACTCAGGACAAACCGCCGGCGCAGGAGGCAAAAACTCCCGCCGCGCAGCAACCGGCTCCCGATATGGGCATTCGCGAAAAGATCACCGCCACCGCGACGGTGCAGGCGGTCGATCTCGAGAAGCGGCAGGTTACGCTCAAGGATTCGAAGGGCAAACTGCACACGATCGCGGTTGGCGAGGAAGTTCGCAACCTGCCGCAGGTCAAGGTCGGCGACCGGGTCACTCTAACCTATTACGAAGCGCTGGCCGTCAGGCTCCAAAAGGACATGACGGGCGGCATCACCGAGAAGAAGGCCACCATCAGCGCCGGCCGTGCCGAACCGGGGCAGAGGCCGGCGGGCGTGGTGCGCGAGAACGTCGAGATCGTCGCCAACATCATCGCCATCAACAAGAAAGCCCGCAAGGTCACCCTGAGGGGCCCGCAGCAGGCCATCACGCTCAAGGTGCCGGCCGATATCGACATCAGCAAGCTCAAGGTCGGCGATCAGGTGGTGGCGGAATACGTTCAGGAACTGGCGATCGTGGTCGAGCCAGCGCCGGCCAAGCCGGTCAAGCCAGGACCCGGCTTTAAGAACAAGCAGAGTTGAGACTGGCGCCAGTCCAGCCGCCAAAACCCCGAAAACCCGCCGCAAGGCGGGTTTTTTATCGCGATGCGGGCATCATTCTCTCCCCCAACCTTCTCTCGCAAGCTGGAATCACCAGCCCGCCAAACCGGACGGCGTCACCCGACGCAGGAAACCCGGAAACCAGGTCTCGCCAGGGGTCAGGCGCTGGACCACGCCGCGGTAAGTAGCGCGGTCCAGCATCAGGTCGGCGAAGGACCGGGGCGAGGGGCAGAGGAAAAGGAGCCCGATGATGGCCAGATAGAGCGCCGCCGTGCCGGCGGGCTGGCCAAGGCTGCCCAAACTGAAGGCGGTGCCGAAGGAACTTTTCAGCAGTTTCCTTCCGGAAAGATCGACGCTGTAAAACTCGTCCAGTAGAAGATGGACGATAAAGCCCAGCGTCACGAAGGTTCCGCACAGCCAGGCGTGGGTCGCGGAGGCATTGAAGACATGGTAGGCAACGGCGATGGTCGCCAGGCCGAAGCCGACGCCCGCCGGGATGGAATGAATCAGCCCGCGGTGAACGGTGACCCGGTCGAACAAATTGAACAAGCCATAGCGGATCAACAGGAAGCAGCCGAACCACAGGATAATCAGTTCGACCAGCGAGTAGCGGGCTCCGAAGGTGAACACCACCAGGAATCCGGCCACCACCGCCAGCACAGCAAAGGCGATCCGGATGGGGATGGAGGTGGGCGAGTCGAGATCCGGCAGCAGACCGCCGATCACCCCCAGCACGAAATAGCCGATCACGGCCTGATGGGGCACCGTACCCGACATGACCAGCACGGTGGCGGCCAGTCCGCTGATCGCCGCCGCCCCCATCAGGTGGGTGTTGAAATCCGCCATTCGCGCAACCCTTCAAGTCATCATGAAAACTCCCCTATCCCCTTGCGGGAGAGGAGTCGGAGGTGAGAGGCGTTCAGCCCTGCAACAGCAGGTTGCGCAAATCGATAATGGCGGCGTTGGCCCGCGAGATGTACGAAGCCATGATCAGCGAATGGTTGGCCATCATGCCGAAGCCGGTGCCGTTCAGAATCAGCGGACTCCAGATGAATTCCTGGGTATTCTCCAGTTCGCGGATGATTTGCTGTAGCGAGACCAGGGCGTTCTTTTTCTGGAGCACGTCGCGGAAATCCACCTCCAGCGCCTTCAGCGTGTGCAACAAAGCCCAAGTGTAGCCTCGCGCCTCGAAGAATATATCGTCGATCTTGATCCACGGTGTCTTGACCTCGACCTGGGCCGGTGTTGGAGTGGACTGGCGGGCATGAGGATCGCCGGCCAGATCGATGTTGAAGCGAATTTGGCCGGCACTGGCCGCCAGTCGGTGCGACAAGCTACCCAAGCGTTTTTCGGCTACAGCCAGATAAGCCGCCAGATTATCGGCGCGGGTGAAAAACTGGCCGTCGTAGGCCTTGTCGTCGGAAATCCGCTCCAAATAGTGGTAGAGCGCTTCAATTCCGGCGCGGTATTCCGATTCGGTGGATGGCAGAATCCAGGAGTTTGAGTCGTAATTAAACTTCGGTTCGGCGATTTGCAAGTCCTTATCCTCGATCGACTGGGTCTGGGAGCGGCTGAAATCGTTGCGCATGGCCCGAACCAGATCGCGCAGTTCGGTCAGCGCCCCAAACTCCCAGTTGGGGATGTTATCCAGATAGATGCCGGGCGGAGTGACGTCGTTGCTGAGATAGCCGCCCGGCTTGTCGAGCAGGGTTTCGGCGATGCGGATGGCGGTGGCGGTGGTCACATAGCCCGGCACCAGCTTTTTCTGATCGTTTTTGGCGATGGCCAGCGCGTACTCACGCACGTCGAATTCGCCGGGCGAGCGCGACCAGATAAAGCCGAGTACGATAACGACGACCGCATAGGTCGTCACAAACAGGCCGACGGTCCACCACAGACCCTTTTCCTTCCAGGTACGCGGATGGTAGAGCGTGGCGACCTGGGTGACTTTCTCGCCCAGCTTGGGTTTGGTTGCGGATGGGGATTCTGGAGCGTCCATTGAGGTTCCTTTGATTTTGGGTATCGAAGTCCGGGATTCACAAGTGGCGGATGCGCGTCAGTTGCGCTTCCAGCTTGGTCGCGGCCAGTTGGAGTTCCGCCACGCGAACGCGTTCCTTTTCGACCACTTCGGCGGGAGCGCGGCCCAGGAAGTCGGCGTTGCCCAGCTTGGCCGCGCCGCGTTCCGCTTCCTGGCGCAGCCTGGCGACTTCCCTGGTCAGACGGGCGATTTCCGCCGCCTTGTCGATCAAGCCGGCCATGGGGATCAGAATCTTCATCGCCCCGACCAGGGCGGTGGCGGCTTCCGGTGCTGGTTCGCTCTCGCCCAGCCAGGCGACCGCATCCAGCCGGCCCAGAGTCGCCAGCGCCCGGCGGTGCCGCTCCAGGCGTTCCCGGTCCTCGTCCGAACCCTGCTGCAACAGTACCGGCAGCGGCTTGCCGGGCGCGATGTTCATCTCGGAACGGATGCGGCGCACGCCCGCCAGGAACTGCCGCAACCACTCGATCTCGGCCACTACCGCTTCATCGACCAGCGTCGGGTCCACCTCCGGATAGGGTTGCAGCATGATGGAAATCCCCCCACCTTCGGCACCCCCCTTTTCCAAAGGGGGGTTGGAGGGGATTTTCCCAGCCAGAGGCGCCACGCGTTGCCAGATTTCCTCGGTGACGAACGGCATCAGCGGGTGCAGCAACCGCAGCAGGGTTTCCAGAACCTGGACCAGGGTCCGCCGCGTGCCGCGCTGGGCCGCTTCGGAACTTGCCGGGTCGGTCAGCACCGGCTTGGACAGTTCCAGATACCAGTCGCAGAACTCGTTCCAGGTGAACTCGTATAGCGCCTGCGCCATCTGATCGAAGCGGTAATCCCGGACCGCCGCGTTGGCCTCGGCGATGGCGTGTTGCAGGCGGGACAGAATCCAGCGGTCGGCCTGACTGAGTTCGATGTCGCCACCGCCGGCGCCGGTGTCGCGTCCTTCCGCATTCATCAGCACGTAACGGGCGGCGTTCCACAGCTTGTTGCAGAAGTTGCGGTAACCCTCGACCCGGCCCATGTCGAACACGATGTCGCGCCCCGTGGTCGCCAGGGCGGCGAAGGTAAAGCGCAGGGCATCGGTGCCGTGGGCGTGGATGCCCGCCGGGAACTGCTTGCGGGTGGCTTTCTCGATGCGCGGCGCCATCTGCGGCTGCATCAGGCCCGTGGTGCGCTTGGCGACCAGTTCGTCGAGGTCCACGCCATCGATGATGTCCAGTGGATCCAGTACGTTGCCCTTCGATTTCGACATTTTCTGGCCGTCCTGGTCGCGCACCAGGCCATGGATGTAGACCTCCCGGTAGGGTACGTCGCCCATGAACTTCAGGCCCATCATGATCATCCGGGCTACCCAGAAAAAGATGATGTCGAAGCCGGTCACCAGCACGCTGGTCGGATAGAAGGTGTCGAGCGCCTCGGTCCGTTCCGGCCAGCCCAGGGTCGAAAACGGCCACAGGGCCGAGGAAAACCAGGTATCCAGCACGTCCGGGTCCTGAGTCAGCGCCACCTCCGGTCCGAGCCGGTGCTTTTCCCTGACCTCGGCCTCGCCACGGCCCACGTAGATCCGACCTTGCGCGTCGTACCAGGCCGGGATGCGGTGGCCCCACCAGATCTGGCGGCTGATGCACCAGTCCTCGATCCGGTTCAGCCAGTCGAAATAGGTTTTTTCCCAGTTTTCCGGGATGAACCGGATGCGGCCGGTCTTCACGGCGGCGATGGCCGGACCGGCCAGCGGTCCGGTTTTCACATACCACTGATCGGTCAAAAATGGCTCGATCACCGCGTGACTGCGATCGCCGCGCGGCACCATCAGCTTGTGCGGTCGGGTCTCGTCCAGCAGCCCCAGTTCCTCCAGATCGCCGACGACGCGCCGGCGGGCCTCGAATCGGTCCAGCCCCCGATAGGCTTCCGGGCCGTTCTCGTTGATCCGGGCGTCGGCGGTGAAGATGTTGAGCAGCGGCAGCTTGTGACGCTGGCCGACGGCGTAGTCGTTGAAGTCGTGGGCCGGGGTGATCTTGACGCAGCCGGTGCCGAAGGTCGGATCCACGTATTCGTCGGCGATGACGGGAATCCGGCGCCCGGCCAGCGGCAACGCCACATGCAGGCCGATCAGGCGCTGGTAGCGTTCGTCGTCGGGATGGACCGCCACGGCGGTGTCGCCGAGCATGGTTTCCGGACGGGTGGTGGCGACGACCAGATCGCCGCCGCCCTCGGCCAGCGGATAGCGGATGTGCCAGAGGAAGCCGTTTTCCTCGGCGCTGGCCACTTCCAGGTCCGACACGGCGGTGCGCAGCACCGGGTCCCAGTTCACCAGCCGCTGGCCGCGGTAGATCAACCCCTCCTCGTACAGGCGGACGAACACTTCCCGCACCGCCGCCGACAGCCCCTCGTCCATGGTGAAACGCTCCCGCGCCCAGTCCACCGACGCGCCCATCCGCCGCAACTGGCGGGTGATGGTGCCGCCGGATTCCGCCTTCCACGCCCACACCCGCTCGATGAAATCCTCGCGGCCGAGATCGTGGCGGGTCTTGCCCTCGGCGGCCAGTTGCCGCTCCACCACCATCTGGGTGGCGATGCCGGCGTGATCGGTGCCCGGCTGCCAGAGAGCGTTGTAGCCCTTCATGCGGTAGTAGCGGGTCAGCGCGTCCATGATGGTGTCCTGGAAAGCGTGGCCCATGTGCAAGGTGCCGGTGACGTTCGGCGGCGGGATCATGATGCAGTAGGGCGCGCCCTGGCCGCTGGGGGCGAAATAGCCCCGCTCTTCCCAGAAGGCATACCAGCGTTGTTCGATCGCGTGCGGTTCGTAAGTCTTGTCCATGGCTGTCGTCGGATGATGAGGGGATCGGCGGGCGCGGCCTCGCGCGGGATGCGGAATCTCGCGCGAGGCGAACAGTATAACCCAGCTTGCCGGGCACGCGGGGTGTGCCCGCGCGACGCCGATCGCGGCGAGCCTGTCCGACCGTTCTCCCGTTCGCGACTTCTCCAGGGAGCGGGACGGCGCTGTCCCATTCTCGCGAACTTCCTGCCCTCGTCGACTTCCCACCCTTGATAATCCTCCTCTTCGCCCGTATTTAAGGCGTAGTTTCCCTTTAGCCGCGTGAATGCTCATGACCGATCCCGAAGTCGAAGCCCTTGAAGCGGAAGTCGTGCGCGAGGACGACGAACGCGAGGCGCCCGCCGGCAACAACACCATCGTCGCCGCCGCCGATATCCTGCCTGCGACTCTCTATCTGCTGCCGCTGTCCGAACGGCCGTTCTTCCCGGCCCAGGCGCTGCCGCTGTTGCTCAACGAAGAGCCCTGGCTGCCCACCATCGAAGCCGCCGCCGGCCGCGAGCAGCGGGTCATCGGCCTGGTGCTGGTCAAGCCCGACAGCGCTGAAAAGGCCGGCCCCGCCGACTTCCACGAAGTCGGCACGGTCGCCCGCATGCACCAGCTCGCCCGCGGCGACAACCGCCTGCAGTTCATCGCTCAGGGCCTGAAACGGTTCCGCATCGGCAAATGGCTGTCCAGCGTGCCGCCCTATCACGTCCAGGTCGAATACCTGAGCGAGGACGACGGAGCTGGCGTCGACGAACTGCGCGCCTACTCGCTGGCGGTGATCAACACCCTCAAGGAACTGATTCCGCTCAACCCGCTGTACTCCGAGGAACTCAAGTTCTTCCTCAACCGCTTCAACACCAACGATCCCTCGCCGCTGGCCGATTTCGCCGCCAGTCTGACCACGGCCAGCAAGGACGAACTGCAGGAGATCCTGGCCACCGCCCCGGTCCTGGAGCGGCTCAAGAAGGTCATCGTGCTGATCAAGAAGGAACTGGAAGTCGCCAAGCTCCAGACCCACATCCGCAAGCAGGTCGAGGAGAAGATGAGCGAGCACCAGCGCAAGTTCTTCCTGCGCGAGCAGCTCAAGGCCATCCAGCAGGAACTGGGCATCGCCAAGGACGACCGCACCGCCGACGTGGAGCGCTTCCGCGAACGGTTGACCACCCGGCAGGTTCCCGAGGCGGCGCTGAAGCGGATCGAAGAGGAGCTGGACAAACTGTCGATTCTGGAAGTCGGTTCTCCGGAATACGCCGTCACCCGGAATTATCTGGACGTGATGACGGAGTTGCCGTGGGGCGTTTATTCCACCGACAATCTGGACCTCAAGCACGCCCGCGAAGTCCTGGACCGCGACCACGACGGCCTGGAGGACGTGAAGGACCGCATCATCGAGTTCCTGGCGGTGGGCGCGCTCAAGGGCCAGGTCGGCGGTTCGATCATCCTGCTGGTCGGCCCGCCCGGCGTCGGCAAGACGTCGATCGGCCGTTCGGTGGCCGCCGCGCTGGACCGCAAGTTCTACCGGCTCAGCCTGGGCGGGATGCGCGACGAAGCCGAGATCAAGGGCCATCGGCGCACCTACATCGGCGCGTTGCCCGGCAAGTTCATCCAGGCCCTGCGCGAGGCGAAGACCGCCAATCCGGTGATCATGCTGGACGAGATCGACAAGATCGGCGCCTCGTACCACGGCGACCCGGCCTCGGCGCTGCTGGAGGTGCTCGATCCGGAGCAGAACATCGAGTTCCTGGATCACTACCTGGACGCGCGCTTCGATCTGTCCAAGGTGCTGTTCGTGTGCACCGCCAACCAGCTCGACACCATTCCGGCGCCGCTGCTCGACCGCATGGAGACCATCCGGCTGTCGGGATACATCACCGCCGAGAAGCTGCAAATCGCCCGCAACCACCTGTGGCCGAAACTGCTGGAACGCAGCGGGCTGGAACGCGACCGCATCCGGCTCGGCGAGGAAGCGTTGCGCCAGCTCATCGAGGGTTACGCTCGCGAGGCCGGGGTGCGCAATCTGGAAAAGCAGCTCGGGCGGATCGTGCGCAAGACCGCGGTGGAAATCGTCGAGGGTCGCGAGGGACCGATCGAGGTGGAGTCATCGCGACTGGATCACTATCTGGGGAAACCGCCGTTCAAGCCAGAAACGCCGATGACCGGCGTCGGCGTGGTCACCGGGCTGGCCTGGACCGCCATGGGCGGGGCCACGCTCAACGTCGAAGCCACCCGCGTTCATACCAAGAACCGGGGTTTCAAGCTGACCGGCCGACTGGGCGAGGTGATGCAGGAATCGGCCAACATCGCCTACAGTTACATCAGCGCCCATCTGGAAGAATACCAGGCCGATCCCCGGTTCTTCGACGAGGCGTTCGTGCACCTGCACGTGCCGGAAGGCGCCACCCCCAAGGACGGGCCCAGCGCCGGCATCACCATGGCCACCGCCTTGCTGTCGCTGGCGCGCGGCCAGCAACCGACCCGACTGCTGGCGATGACCGGCGAACTGACCCTGACCGGGCTGGTGCTGCCGGTGGGCGGGATCCGCGAAAAGGTCATCGCCGCCCGCCGGGTCGGCATTCACGAGATCATCCTGCCGGAAGGCTGTCGCGGCGACGCCGAGGAGTTACCGGACCACATCAAGGAGGGCATGACCCTGTATTTTGTGGAGCGATTCCGGCAGGTGGTGGAGCTGGTGTTCGCTTCCGATGCCCCCTCTCCCTCCGGGAGAGGGTTGGGGTGAGGGCAATGTGGAGAGGCGATAACCTTCACCCCCTGCCCCTCTTCCATGGGGCGAAGGGAGTGTTATGCCTGCTGGCGCTGCTGCACTGGCCCGCCGTCGGGTGGGGCGCTTGCGAAGACCCGCCCGCGCGGCGGGTCAACTGGCTGCGCTGCGACAAGCAGGGCG
>JAVMKJ010000236.1:0-8524 GCA_031732855.1 Candidatus Competibacter sp. | reverse complement strand
GAGAGGGCAGGGTGAGGGAATTGGACGCCGCCCGCGAGGAGATCGAGCAACTCGTTGACGCGGTTCATTGCCACGCCCGCACGCTGGCGCTGCTGGCCCCGGCATTGCGGGCGCGCGGTGTCGCGGCCACCCGCGCATCACTGGTCGAATTAATGGCGGAGATGGAACAGCGCTTTCCCGGCAGCCGGGAGCAGTCGGTCTTCGCCAGCGTCGAGCTGTCTCTGCAACGCCTGTCGGCGGCGAACCGCGAGCGGGCGCGGGTGCTCGGGGTGTTTCACGGCGGGGTCGATCTGGACGCGCTTCGCTATATGATGCAGTGGGAACAGGCGGACGTGGCCGCGCTGGCGGGCGAGTTGATTCAAACCGGGTTGGCGACGCTGAATCCCTACAACCATCTCACCCTCAATCCCACGCTCTGCCCCTACCTGCGCGGGCGGCTGGACGCGGCGGAGCACGAGACGCTGACGGCCCGCTGGGTCGAGGCGATGCGTGCGTATGTGGGGTTCCTCTACGAGCAGTGGAGCCAGAACACCGAAGTCGCGGCGACGCTGACGGGGCTGGAGCTCCCGAACCTGTTTGTGTTGCTCGACCAGATGCAACGCGCGGGGGATGCCGAAGCGACGATTGACCTGGCTGCTTCGCTCTACAGCTTGCTGCAATTGGCCGGCAAGCCCCGGCTACTGGCGCGGGTGGGGCAGGTGCGCGACGCCGCTGCGGCGGCGCTGGGCGATGCCTGGAATCACGCGCGGTTTCAGGCGGCGCGGACCCGCATCGAGCAACAGCTTGCCGGCGGGCAGTTGCGCGAGGCGTTCGAGGGTGCGCAAGCGTTGCTCCAGCACGCTCGGTGGGCGGGCGAACAGGCATATCCCGGCGCCGATTACGATCTGGCGGTGGCCTGCTTCCTCCTGGCCCGCGTGTTGAAGACGGCCGGCGACTCGGAACAAGCCCTGCTGCTGCTAGATGAGGCCCGCCAGCGCTTCGAGGCCGTGGCCAGGAAGCGGGCCGACCAAGACGCGGAAGTGATGGCGTCCGCCTGTCTCGGGGAACAAGGCGACTGTCTTCGCAAGCTGGGCCGGATCGGCGCGGCGGCGGCCTACGAAGAGCAAATCCGCCGCGCCGAGCAACTTGGTGATGACCGAGGTGTCGCCGTCGGCAAGGGCCAGCTGGGGACCGTCCACCTGCAGCAGAGCCACTACCCGGAGGCGCTGGCGGCGTATGCCGAAGCGCGCGAGCGGTTCACCGCTTTGGACGAACCGGGCTCCGTCGCCGTGGTCTGGCATCAGACAGGTCAGACATATCTGAGGATGGGCCAGCCGGAAGCGGCGGAGGATGCCTACCGGCAAGCGCTCTCGATCTCGGTGCGGCTCGGCGATGTCGCCGGGCAGGCGCGCACGCTGGCTGATCTCGGGGTCCTTTATGGCTTCGTACTCAACCAACTGATGAATGCGGCGGACTTCAACCGCCAAGCCGCAGACAAATATGTCGAAATCGGCGATCTAGCTGGCGAAGGACAAAGCAGGAATAATCTCGGCGACACCCTGCGCAAGCTCCGCCGCCTGGACGAAGCGCGGCGGGAAATCCGCCGGGCGATCGAATGCAAAACGCAGTTCGGCCATGCGCCTGAGCCGTGGAACTCTTGGGGCATCCTTGCCGACATCGAAACGGACGCTGGCAACCCCGCCGCTGCAGCGGAGGCGAGAGCCAAGGCCATCGCCTGCTACCTCGCCTACCGCCGCGACGGCGGCGAGAACCACGACGACCCGGGCCGCATCGCCTTCGCCGTGACCCAGTCCCTGCTCGCCGGCAACCCGGCTGCCGCCGCGTCCCTCCTCCGGCAACTCGCTGACCGCTTCCAAGCGGATGCGCGTTCCATCACCTTCATCCGCACCTTCCAAGCCATCGTCGCCGGCAGCCGCGACCGCACCCTCGCCGACGCGCCGGATTTGGACTATGGAATGGCCGCCGAAATCCTGTTCCTGATTGAGACGCTGGCATCACGTGGTGGATAGCCCGAGCATCGCCGCCTGAAGATCGGCCGGCGTGTCGACGTCCACGACGATGCCCGGATCCTCGCACGCCAGCCACCGCGCCTGCCCGGCATGGCGGCGCAGGATCGCCCGGGCCCCCTCATCCCGCGTCAAGCCGACCAACGCCTCGAAGTGCGCGCGTCCAAAACCGACCGGATGCCCGCGCCGCCCGCGAAACACCGGAGCGGCCAGCGTCGCGGGCGATTCGATGGCGTCGGCCACCCGGGCGATGGTCGCCGGCTCGATAAAAGGCATGTCGGCCAGGGCGACGATCCAGGCGTCCGCCCGCGCGGTCTGCCCGACCGCCCAGGCGAGGCTGGCGCCCATGCCATCTCGCGCCCGCGGGCAGACCGAGACCGGAAAGCCGTCCCGCTCCAATAGCTCGGCCAGCTCCGGATCGCCGGGGTGGACGACCGCCAGCACCTCGGGCAGGGCGGCGCGCAGGCGGCGGGCGGCGGCCAGCGCCATGGGAACGCCGTCGGCCAGGGGTTGGAGCAACTTGTTCGCGCCGAAACGCCGGGAAAAGCCCGCCGCCAGCAGGATGCCCTGCTTCACGAGCGGACCGCGATACCGGCCGCCGCGCCGGCGGCGCGCGGGCCAACGGGCGCCAGCACGATACCGTGGCGCAACGCCGTCAGTTCGGCCAGGATCGACACCGCGATCTCCGGCGGGGTGCGGCTGCCGATCGGCAGGCCGACCGGACCGCGCAGGCGGGCCAATTCCTCGGGCGTCACGTCCAGCAGGGCCAAACGCTCGCGACGCCGCGCCGTGGTAGTGACCGAACCGAGGGCGCCCACATAGAACGCATCGGATTTCAGCGCCTCCATCAAGGCCATGTCGTCCAGTTTCGGATCGTGGGTGAGGGCGACGATGGCGGTGCGCCGGTCGGGCGCGATGGCGCGCGCCACATCGTCGGGCATGCCCGGCAGCAGTTCCGCGCCGGCCACGGTCCACTCCCGGGCGTACTCCGCCCGCGGGTCGCAGACCAGCACCCGATAATCCAGCGCCTGCGCCATCGACGCCAGGTAAAAGGCGATCTGGCCGGCGCCGACGATCAGCAGGCGCCAGCGCGGGCCGAAGATCTGAGTCAGCACCGCGCCGTCGAAGGTCAACGCGTCCTCCGGCGTCGCCGGCTGGAAGCTCGCCGCGCCGTCGGCGAGCCGCACCCGCCGCGCCAGCAGTTCGCCGCGTTCCAGCGCCGCCAGCGCCGGTCGCAGGGTATCGACCCCGGCCAGCGGCTCCACCACCAGTTGCAGCGTCCCGCCGCAGGGCAGGCCGAAACGGCGCGCGTTCTCGGCCGTCACCCCGTATTTCACCACCTCGCACCCGGTGGGGAAGCGGGCGCGGAGCCGGGCGGCGAGATCGTCCTCGACGCAGCCGCCCGACACCGAACCGCAGGGCTGGCCGTCCTCGTCGAGCGCCAGCAGCGCCCCGACCGGGCGCGGTGCCGAGCCCCAGGTGGCGACCACCGTGACCAGCGCCACCCGCCGCCCGGCTTCCAGCCAGCCGACCGCTCGCCGCAGGACGGCGATATCCTGGCTGTCCACTGCGTCAGGCCCCGAGCGCCGCCGGATCGATGGGCAGGTGGCGCACCCGCTTGCCGGTGGCGGCATACAGCGCGTTGGCCACCGCCGGCGCGATCGGCGGCACGCCCGGTTCGCCCACGCCGGTGGGGTGCGCTTCGCTCGGAACGATGTGAACCTGGACCTCGGGCATTTCGCCGATGCGCAGCAGGGGGTAATCGGCATAGTTGCCTTGCTCCACCCGGCCGTCCTTGAGGGTGATCCGGCCGTGCAGCGCCGCCGTCAGCCCGAAGCCGATGCCGCCTTCCATCTGGGCCGCGATGACGTTCGGATTCACCGCCACCCCGCAATCCACGGCGCAGACCACCCGATCCACCTTGAAATTTCCGTCCGGCTGCACGGTCACTTCGGCGACCTGGGCGACGAAGGAATGGAACGATTCGTGTACGGCGATGCCCCGACCCCGACCCTTGGGCAGCGGCGCGCCCCAACCGGCTTTTTCGGCCGCCAGTTCCAGCGCCGCCCGGTGGCGGGGATGGTCGGCCAGCAGCGCGCGGCGGTATTCGTAGGGGTCTTGGCCGGCGGCGACGGCGAGTTCGTCGATGAAAACTTCGGTGGCAAAGGCAGTGTGCGTGTGGCCGACGCTGCGCCACCACAGCACCGGAACGCCGACCTGGGGGGAATGCAGCTCCACGCGCAGGTTGGGAATCGCGTAGGCCAGGTTGGACGCGCCTTCGACCGAGGTCGGATCGATCCCGTTCTTGATCATGCCCGCGAACGGCGTCCCGGCCATGATCGACTGGCCGACGATGCGTTGCAGCCAGGCCGTCGGCTTGCCTTGGGCGTCCAGACCGGCGGCGAGGCGATGCACGAACAAGGGCCGATAGTAGCCGCCCTTGATATCGTCCTCGCGGGTCCACATCAAGCGGATCGGCGCGTTCAGTTCGCGGGTCGCCTTGGCGGTGGCCACCGCCTCCGCGATGTAATCCGCCGTGGGGTTGGCGTGGCGACCGAAGCTGCCTCCCGCCAGCAGGGTATGAATGGTAACCTGCTCCGGGGCGATGCCGGCGATTTTCGCGGCGATGGCCTGATCGAAGGTCTGCGATTGGGAACCCGCCCAAATTTCGCAGGCACCGTCCTTCAGCCACGCCACGCAGACCAGCGGCTCCAGCGGGGCGTGGGCGAGATAGGGGAAGGTGAAGGTGGCTTCCAGCGTCCTGGCCGCCCGACTCAGCGCCTGCGCGGCATCGCCGCGATCCGTCGCGGCCTGGCCCGCCGTTTTGGCGAGTTCGAGATAGCGTTCGCGCAGCGCGTCGCTGGACACTTTGTCCGCGCCGCTTTCGTCCCATTCGACGACCAGCGCGTCCCGGCCCTTCTTGGCCGCCCAGAAGTCGCGGGCGACCACCGCCACGCCCTGTGGAATCTGCACCACCGCCTTGACTCCCGGCACCGCGCGGGCGGCGTCGGCCTTGACGCTGTCGACCTTCGCGCCGAACAGCGGCGGGCGGACTACCAGCGCCGTCAGCAGGCCGGGCAACCTGAGGTCGCCGGCGAACTGGGCCTGGCCGTTGGCTTTCTCGCGGCCGTCCTTGCGCGGCAGGTTCTTGCCGATCATCTTCCAGTCGGCGGGCGCTTTCAGCTTCACGTTTTCAGGTGGAGTCAATTCGGCGGCTTTGGCGGCCAGCTCGCCGTAACTGGCCCGGCGTTGGGATTGGGGATGAACGACGGCGCCGTTTTCGGCCTTGAGGGCGCCGGGTTCCACTCCCCACAGGGCGGCGGCGGCGGCGATCAGCATCTCGCGCGCCGTGGCGCCCGCCTGGCGCAACTGATCCCAGGAGTTGGTTACGCTGGTGCTGCCGCCGGTCCCCTGCGCGGTCCCACCCCAGGCCAGGTTGGCGTAGAGCTTGGCGTCGGCCGGCGCCGATTCGACCTGAATCCATTCCCAGGGCGCCTCCAGTTCCTCCGCGACCAGCGTCGGCAGGCCGGTGTAGACTCCCTGACCCATCTCCAGATGTTTCACCAGCACGGTGATGGTGTTGTCCGGGGCGATGCGCAGGAAGGCGTTGGGGGCAAACGGGGCGGCGGTCGCGGCGGTTTGCCGGGCGGCGCCGCCGGCCGGCAGGTGGAAAGCGAGGGTCAGGCCGGCGCCGAGCGCGGCGCCGGCTTTCAGAAAGGTTCGACGGTCGGGGTTGTCGATCGGGTTCATGGCTCAGGCCCCCAGAGTTTTGGCCGCGTCGTGGACGGCGGCGCGAATCCGGCCATAGGTGGCGCAGCGGCACAGATTGCCGGACAGCGCCGCGTCGATGTCGGCGTCGGTCGGTTTTGGATTGCCGGCCAGCAGCGCCGCCGCGCTCAGAATCTGGCCCGGCTGGCAATAGCCGCACTGGGATACTTCCCGCTGGACCCACGCCTGTTGCAGCGTTTGGACGATCCGGTGGTCGGTGGTTTCGATGGTGGTGATCCGGCTGCCGGCGACCGCCGAGACCGGCAACACGCAGGAACGCATCGCGTTGCCGTTGACGAGGACGGTGCAGGCGCCGCAGACCGCCACGCCGCAGCCGTATTTGGTTCCGGTGAGTCCCAGGTTGTCGCGCAGCACCCACAACAGCGGCGTGTCGGGGGGCGCGTCGACTTCGTGCTTCTGGCCATTCACGACGAGCGCGATCATGTCGGTTTCCTCTTCAGGGCGGAGCAGCGGAGGCGAGGGGGCGGGTATCCAACCGTTGTAAACCGTTGCAAACCCGAACCAGGGTTCGTTGATCGGACATGCCCAATATTATTACATGTACGGGCTTGAAGCCGGACTATTCCTTCACGGCGTCCCAATAAAACCACTGGCCGTCTTCCCACACGAACCGGCTGATTTCGTGCAGTCGGTGCGCCCGACCGGCGATTTTGTAGCGGGCGACGAACTCCACGATCCCCTGCGCGTCCTCGGAACCACCCGCCGCAACGCGGATCACTTTCAAACCCAGCCAGTGCACCAATTCACCCTCCCGATCGATCGTTGCGGGCCGGGTGGCCGGGTGCCAGGTCCGCAACAGATAGTCCGCCCGATCCAGGACATGGGCTACATAGCGCGAGCGCATCAGGGCTTCGGCCGTCTCCGGGCGCAGAACGCCGTCCAGAAATCGGCCGCAGCAGGCGGCATAAGGCAAATCGGCGCCGCAGGGGCAAGGTGCGGAGGTCTTCATTCTGTCCACGGGTGTTATCGCCCTGTCCGATCCCAGCGCGACGGACGGTGAGGCTTGCGTTGTGATGCGTTGTTCCGGCGGGTGGCGCGGCGCCGGGCGAATGCCGGGCCGCGCGCCCCGAAGTATATAGCCCCGAACCGCCCGGACGGGGCGAAAGATCGGGCAACCCCGGTCGCGCGCCTTGATCCTATTCCAACACGAACTACACTGTCATTTTAAAATACGATCTGTAAGAAGATCGGGCATGAGGTGCAATGGGATCGCGGCGATCATCGGGAACTCGCCCCGGGCCGGAGCGGCGAACGAGCCGTCAGGCACGCGCCGCAAGCGGGGGGGAATGGAGCGACGGGATAGCGAGATTGCAGGCCCCGAATGGAGGCGAAAGAAACAACCCCGTTGCGGGAACGGCCGCAAGATAAACGGAAACTGCCTATCACCCCGGATCGAACGGATGGGCAACGCTTGAGACGTGGATATCGACTCATTAAGTTGCTTTACAATCAATGTGTTGTAAGCATTTATTGATATCCGCATCCACATCGGGGATGCCGCCAACCCATAGCCCTCTCCGAGGGGCTGCATGATAAGCGGAAACTGCATAATCACTGGTTAGCCCGCACAGTCGACCGACATGTCACGCGCACATGAACTCTTTGAACGCCTCCGCAAAGGCGGGCTTTCTGCTCTTGAAGAGCTCATAGCTGATCGCGAGCCCGAGTCATTGTTCTTGGATTTCAAGCGCTCGCCACAGGATGGTGCAGCGAAGAACCTCGCGACCGAGGACAACAAGAACCTGTCAAAGGCCATCTCCGGGTTCGCGAACTCGTCAGGTGGAGTCGTCGTCTGGGGAGTTGATTGTCGCCGCGACAGTGCTACTGGAAACGAGGTTGCTGAGAAGCACCCGCTGATCGATGCGAGTGGTTTCAACACAAAGCTTCAGGCCGCAGTTTCGCGGACGACAGTTCCCGCACACCCCGGAGTCCAGGTGTTGTTCTTTGACGAACCTGGGCGGAGCCCCTGTGGCTATGTGGTGGTGTATGTGCCGCAGTCACTAATCGGCCCAATCCGCTCCTTGGCGACGAATCACTATTACGTTCGCACCGGGTCGGACTTTGGCTTCGTACCTCACGATGTCCTTGCAGGAATGTTCGGAAGAATCCCGCAACCGAAGGCGGACTTGAATCTGATCTCACATCCGGTCCGTTTGGACGCTAGCCCCGGAAACTTAACTATTGCCTTTGGCTTCGTTGCAGTGA
This sequence comes from Candidatus Competibacter sp., assembly GCA_031732855.1. Classification (GTDB taxonomy): domain Bacteria; phylum Pseudomonadota; class Gammaproteobacteria; order Competibacterales; family Competibacteraceae; genus JAVMKJ01. The sequence goes on along the minus strand of JAVMKJ010000236.1, from coordinate 524 downwards.
ATCTCGGCGCCGTCGTTGGCGAGCGGCCATACCTATCGGTTTTCATCGGCGACTTGCCGCAAAAACTCCTGACCGTTCTGGCTCCAGACCCACGAAACTTCTCGGTACGACGCAGTCCTATACCAACCTTCAGCGTAGTTTCTTCGGCGGGCTTCCTGCTCACACCTGGGGCTACGGAGCACATCTGCGACATCCTCATTGACGTATCCGTTACCGAGCCTCGAGCGATCAAACTTGAGTGCACGCTTGGGGTGCTAGGAGCACCTCCAGAGCGCTTCACACTGACTGCCTCGGAAGACGCGGTACGCGCGGCCATTGCCCAGGCACGCGCCGGACACATCCAGTCGTCCGACATTGTTAAGCTGCTTCCAGAGTCATAGCCGTGCCGGTGCGGCCTAACCCCCGGTTGCAGGCGACGCGCATGAAGCTGCGCGCCCCTGACCTTGAACGTGTGCGCCGGGCATGGCGCGTTATACCATTTACGGCTAGATTGTATTATAATACTCTTTTCAACCCTACTTTGA
>JAVMKJ010000235.1:0-44327 GCA_031732855.1 Candidatus Competibacter sp. | reverse complement strand
GCCGGCAGCGCGATTCGCGCCTTGGAATCGAGCCTGCATTCGAATTCGCCGAGAAGATTCGCCATATTTGCTAGTCTAGCATTTTGGCAGTCGAAAGGGGTTTGCTCCAAACCGAACGGTCCGAGGGCGGCACCATGCAGTAGACCCGGGGCCTGATTGCAACTCAGTTCCGGTTTCGGCGTGTTACGCTTCGCTAACCTGCCCTACCAGTTTCTACAGTTAAAATCAAAATCCATCGGGAATCGGTATAACTTTTCCGAACCGTTATTCTCATGTCCGAATCCCCCACCCCTGCTTCCGCCCGCTGGCAGTTCTGGATCGACCGGGGCGGCACGTTCACCGATATCGTCGCCCGGCGCCCGGACGGCCGACTGGTGACGCACAAGCTGCTGTCGGACAATCCCGAGCATTACGCCGACGCTGCCTTGCAAGGCATCCGCGACGTGCTGGACGTGCCGGCGGACCGTCCGATTCCCGCCGAACGAATCGCGGCGGTGAAAATGGGCACCACCGTCGCCACCAACGCCCTGTTGGAACGCAAGGGCGACCGTACCCTGCTGCTGATCACCCGCGGCTTCCGCGACGCCCCGCGCATCGCCTATCAAGACCGACCCAAACTGTTTGCCCGCCAAATCGTGCTGCCGGAATTGCTCTACGAGCGGGTGGCCGAGGTAGGCGAGCGGGTCTCGGCGCAGGGTGAAATCCTCGTCCCCTTCGATTCCGCCGGCGCCGGCGCGGCGCTGGCGGACGCCTGGCGGGCCGGCATTCGCGCCGTCGCCATCGTCTTTCTGCACGGTTACCGCTATCCGGAACACGAACGGCGGGCGGCGGAACTCGCCCGCGAGATCGGCTTCACCCAGATTTCGATCTCGCACGAGGTCAGCCCGCTGATGAAACTGGTCGGGCGCGGCGACACCACGGTGGTAGACGCCTACCTGTCGCCGATCCTGCGCCGCTACGTCGACCGGGTCGCCGCCGAACTGGGCAACGTCCGGCTGCTGTTCATGCAATCCAGCGGCGGACTGACCGACGCCCGCCGCTTCCAGGGCAAGGACAGCATTCTGTCCGGCCCGGCCGGTGGGATCGTCGGCGCGGCGCGCGCAGCCGCCCGCGCCGGCTTCGACCGGATCATCACGTTCGACATGGGTGGTACTTCCACCGATGTCGCTCACTACGCCGGCGAGTACGAACGCGCCTTTGAAACGCGGGTGGCCGGGGTGCGACTGCGGGCGCCGATGTTGCACATTCACACCGTGGCGGCGGGTGGGGGCTCGATCTGCCGCTTCGACGGCAGCCGGCCGCGGGTGGGACCGGAGTCGGCCGGCGCCAATCCGGGCCCGGCCTGTTACCGGCGCGGCGGACCGCTAACCGTGACTGATTGCAACGTGCTGCTGGGGCGAATTCAGCCCGAGTTCTTCCCGCGCGTGTTCGGTCCCGGCCAGGATCAGCTCCTGGATCGGGAATCGGTCGTCCACCAGTTCGAGAAGCTGGCCCAAGAGATTCGGGCCGCGACCGGCAAGGCCTACACCCCGGCGGAACTGGCCGAGGGTTTCCTGAAAATCGCCGTCGAGAACATGGCGAACGCGATCAAGCAGATTTCGACCCAGCGCGGCCACGACGTGACCGAGTACACCCTGTGCTGCTTCGGCGGCGCCGGCGGCCAGCACGCCTGCGCGGTGGCCGATGCGTTGGGAATGCCGGCCATCTTCATCCATCCCTTTGCCGGCGTGCTCTCGGCTTACGGCATGGGTTTGGCCGATGCCCGGTTGCTCGAGGAGCGCGCGATTGAAGCGCTGTTGAACGCCGATTTATCGCCGATGCTGGAACGGATTTTCGCCGAACTGGAACGGGCCGGGCGCAACAGGATGGAAGGGCAGGACATCCCCGCCGCGCGAATTCAAACCGTCCGCTCTGTCCGCCTGCGCTACGCCGGGAGCGATACCGCGCTGAGCGTGGCCGCCGGCGAAGCGGGCGAACTGGCCGACCGCTTCGCCGCCGCTCACCGACTACGCTACGGCTTCGTCATGCCGGACAAGGCGTTAATCGTGGAAGCGGCGGCGGTCGAGGTGATTGGCGGTGGATTGGATGCCAACCCCCCCGGCGCCGACGCGCCACCCCTCCTCGAAAGGGAGGGGAAAGCGCGGCCGGCTTCGCCACCCGCGGCGACGGTGAATTTGCGTATCGCCGGGGCCGAGATCGCCGCTCCGTTTCACCGGCGCGAGGACTTGCGGCCCGGCGACCGCATCGTCGGCCCGGCCATCGTCGGGGAAACCGGCGCCACCACCCTGATCGACCCAGGCTGGCAAGCCGAGATCACGGCGCGAAACGATCTGGTGTTGAGCCGCCACCAACCGCGCCCGCGCCAAGTGGCGGTCGGCACCGCCGTGGACCCGATCATGCTGGAGGTGTTCAACAACCTGTTCATGGCCATCGCCGAGCAGATGGGCGTGACCCTGGCCAACACCGCGCATTCGGTGAACATCAAGGAACGGCTGGATTTTTCCTGCGCCCTGTTCGACCAAAACGGCGAACTCATCGCCAACGCGCCGCATATCCCGGTCCACCTCGGCTCGATGGGCGAAGCGGTGCGGGCGGTCATCCAGGCCAACGGCGGCCGGTTCCAACCCGGCGACGCATACGCCACCAACGCCCCCTACCACGGCGGGACGCATCTCCCGGACATCACCGTCATTACCCCCGTGTTCGACGAGGCCGGACGGAAAGCGCTGTTCCACGTCGCCTCGCGCGGCCATCACGCCGACATCGGCGGCATCGCGCCCGGCTCGATGCCGCCGGACAGCGTCGCCATCGAGCAGGAGGGGATATTACTGGACAATTTCCCGCTGGTGAGCGGCGGCCGGTTCCGCGAACGAGAACTGCTGGAGCGGCTGACCGCCGGCCCCTGGCCGGCCCGCAATCCCCGTCAGAACCTGGCCGACCTTCAAGCGCAGATCGCCGCCAACGAAAAGGGCGCTCGGGAATTGCGGCGGATGGTGGCGCACTTCGGGCTGGACACGGTTCATGCCTACATGGGGCACGTGCAGGACAACGCCGCCGAACAGGTCCGCCGGACGCTGGACCGGCTGCGGGACGGCGCGTTCGCCTGCGAAATGGACAACGGCGCGATCATCCGGGTCGCCATCCGTCTGGACCGGGAACGGCGTTCGGCCCGGATCGATTTCACCGGCACCTCGCCGCGACAGGCCAACAACTTCAACGCCCCCCGGGCGGTGTGCCTGGCGGCGGTGCTGTACGTGTTCCGCACCCTGGTGGACGACGATATCCCGCTGAATGCCGGCTGCCTGCGGCCGCTGGAGATCGTCATCCCCGAAGATAGCCTGCTCGATCCCCGCCCGCCGGCGGCGGTGGTGGCGGGCAACGTCGAAACCTCGCAATGCGTGGTCGACGCGCTGTACGGCGCGCTCGGCGTCATGGCCGCCGCTCAGGGCACCATGAACAACTTCACTTTCGGCAACGACCGCTATCAGTACTACGAGACCATCTGCGGCGGCGGCGGCGCCGGACCCGGATTCAATGGCGCCTCGGCGGTGCACACCCACATGACCAACTCCCGGCTGACCGACCCGGAAGTGCTGGAGTGGCGATTTCCGGTGCGGGTGGAGGAGTTCCGCATCCGCGAGGACAGCGGTGGCGCGGGCCGGTGGCGCGGCGGCGACGGGGTCGTCCGCCGCATCCGTTTTCTGGAACCAATGACCGCCGCCATCCTCTCCGGTCGCCGGCGAATCGCGCCTTACGGGCTGAGCGGCGGCGAACCGGGCCGGGTCGGGCGCAACGCGGTGGAACGGGCCGATGGCGCGATTGAGGAATTGTCGGGTACGGCGCAAGTGATTATGCGGCCCGACGATGTGTTCGTGATCGAAACACCGGGCGGCGGTGGTTGCGATTTCCCTGTAAACCCACATCATATTGGCAGAATAGCGTGAATTATGCAGAATGCTCCATCGATGTGCTCCCTCGCTGAAAACCAGTTACGGTTCGTACCCACTTCTTGATCGATAGGGCTGGTTGCCATGATCTGGAATCCAAAGGCTGAATCCCAGAAACCGTTATCGGCTCCCAACGGGACTGCGACGGCGGATACGCGTGTTCTGCTCGAAGCGATCGGCGCAATGCTAAGGATTTTGGGTCGTTACGCCTTCGACATGGGCGAACTGGATGCCCGAGCCATCGACCAGACTTGCGAGCGATGGGCGCAACACATTCTGAACGGCGCTCCCGATCCCGACAGCCCCGGACGGACCATCCCACCCGAGACGGCGGAGCCTTGCCCCGAGGGCGAGCGCAACTGGCGGGGACTGCATGATTTCGTCACGCGATTGCGGCGCCAGGAAAACAGTTACGTCACCACTCATCTCAAGGAGATCCGCCAGGTCATCGGCGATTTCGTCCAGACCATCGGCAAGATCTTCGCCGACGACCGGGAAGAACAGGCCCAGATCAACGCCGCCCTCAACGATCTGAAAAAGGTCATCGAAAACAATGCCCCGCTCGACATCCTGTCGCGGGAAGCCATGCATGCGGTCGGCCTGATCGGCCAGATCGCCGAGGAGCACAACCGGCGCCACCAGAATCTGCTCGAGGAATTGAGCGGCAAACTCAAGGCCATGCGCAGCGAACTGGACGAGGCGAAGCACGAGATGGAACTGGACCCGCTGACCCGCCTTTACAACCGCAAGGCTTTCGACGAACAGCTGGTCCGCGTCTTCGAACTGAACAAACTCTCCGGCCAGCCTGCTTGTCTCCTGATGTTGGACGTGGACCACTTCAAGAGCGTCAACGATCGCCATGGCCACGCGGCGGGCGATCAGGTACTCAAGCAGCTGGCCAACTGCTGCTTCTATACCTTCCCGCGCAAGGACGACTTCGTGGCCCGCTACGGCGGCGAGGAATTTGTCATCATCCTGCAGGAAACCACCCTCAAGACCGCCACCATGCTGTGCGAGCGATTGTTGCGAGCGATACGAACGCTCCGCATCGCCCTCGATCGCGCGGAGATGCTGAGCATTACCGTCTCGGTCGGTATTGCCGAACTCGATCCACGCACCAACCCCGACCAGTGGTTGACGAGAGCCGACAACGCGCTTTATCGCGCCAAGCAGCAGGGACGCGATCAGATACAATGCTGATCCTGACCGCGCGAAGCACGCCCGCCATCACCAGTACCGTCCGAAATCCGGCCCCCGTTCGGGCAGTTTGCGCGGCCTGCCCTCGTCGTCGATGGCGACGTAGATGATGACCGCCTCGGTGACCTTGTCCGACAGCAATTTGCCGTCGCGGGCGCGTTGGACGAAGACCTCGACCTTGACGGTAATCGAGGTCGAACCCACCTTCTGAATCCGGGCGAAGCAACTGACCAGATCGCCCACGAACACCGGTTTGTGGAACTCCATCGAGGTCACGGCCACGGTCGTCACCCGGCCGCCGGCATACTCCACCGCCACCACGCTGCCGGCGACGTCCATCTGCGCCATGATCCAGCCGCCGAAAATGTTGCCGTTTGGATTGGTGTGGGCCGGCATCGCCAGAATGCGGACGGTCGGCTGGCGATCGCGTGGAAAGACGTCCCGCGGGTCTCGCGGTTCGATTGTGGACATGACAACTCCCAAACCTGAAGACGGGGCCGCGACCCCAGGACCGCGGCGGAGCCATGAGACGGACATGTCGAGCGGCCCTGGCCGGATTTTCGCGCGCCAGTGCGCCAACCTCTCGCTGCAACCTCGCTGCAACCTCGCTGCAACCTCGCTGCAACCTTGCTGCAAACTCGACTGCGACTATGATAGCTTATTGAAAAGTCGCCAACCCCCTAGACTGAGGATAGAGCGTAATGGCACGAAGTAGGACGGTGGCCGTCTACACTGGCGAAGAACTCGGCCGCTACGGATTCGACGATCATCCGTTCGGTGAGGAACGCATCCACGCCTTCTGGGACGAGATGCACATTCGCCACCTCGACTACCAGGTACGCCTCTTTCAGCCGGTGATCGCGACCGAGGAACAGATCAGGCTGTTCCACACCGCCGGTTACGTCGAGAAGGTTAAAATCCACTCCGAGACCGGCGATGGCCTGCTGGACTATGGCGACACCCCCGCCTACAAGGGGGTATTCGAGGATGCCGCGGTGGTGGTCGGCACGGTGGTGGATGCCACCCACAAGATCATGAACAACGAGGCCCGGCGGATTTTCGTACCCATCGCCGGCCTGCATCACAGCATGCCCGACACCGCTTCCGGCTTTTGCGTGTTCAACGATGTCGGCGTGGCCATCAAGATCCTGCAACGGGACTACGGGCTGGAGCGCATCGGCTACGTCGACATCGACGCTCACCACGGCGACGGCGTGTTTTATCCCTTCGAATCCGACCCGACCGTCATCTTCGCCGACATTCACGAGGACGGCCGCTACAACTTCCCGCAGAGCGGTTTCGCGCACGAGATCGGCAAGGGCGAGGCCAAGGGCCGCAAGCTCAATATCCCGCTGTTGCCGCTGTCGGCCGACGAAGACTTCCTGATGATGTGGGACAAGGTTGAAGATTTCCTTAAAAAATGGGAACCGCAATTCATCTTCATGAACTGTGGCGCGGATGGCCTGGACGGCGACCCGTTGGCCCACCTGCATTATTCGACCCGCGCCCACACTCGCGCCGCTCGCGGTCTGTGCCGGATCGCCGAAGAGTTCGCCGAGGGTCGCATTCTCGGCGTGGGCGGCGGTGGCTATGACATGCGGAATGTCGGCAGGGCCTGGGTCGCCGTGGTGGACGCCTTCCTGGAAGAGCCGATGCGCTGAGGGTAACCGTTCGCTTCCCTCGCCCGCCAGCGGGTGAGAGAAGTTGGATCCGATCACCATCGGCAGGCAGCTCCGGATTCAGTACCGCCATTCTTCGTGTCCGAGCGGCGCGCGATTCAACTCTTCCCGGCAAGCGCGCCACATCGGCAAATGCCGGTCCATCAGTGCCTTGAACCGGTCGTTATGGTTGCGCTCCAGCAGATGCACCAGTTCGTGGACGACGACGTACTCCAGGCACCGCGCCGGTTTCTTGGCCAGTTCCAGGTTGAACCAGACGCGCCGGGCTCTGATATTGCAGCTACCCCAGCGGGTCTTCATTTTCTTGATACCCCACTCGGCCGCCGCCACGCCCAGGATGGGCTGCCACTGCTCCAGCAGAGTGGGAATGCGTCCACGCAACTGTTCTCGATACCAAGCTTCCAGGGCCCGTTGCCGCTGCGCCACCGTCGTTTCCGGGCGAACAAACAGATCGAGAAAATCAGCGCCACCGCAACGGATGCGGGGTGGACCCGTGTACGCCAGCACTCGCAATCGGTAACGCCGCCCTAAAAAGTAGTGGCTTTCGCCGCTAATCATTTCCCTTTGGGACTGGCGCGGCTGGTCCGCCAATCTTGCCTGTTGGCGCTTGATCCAGCCCAGTCTGCCGATCACCGCCAACCGCACCGCGTCGTCGCTGACCACCAGCGGAGCCGCCACTCTTATCCGTCCGTTCGGGGGATAGACGCCCAGGTGCAGGTTCTTGATGTCCTTGCGAACCACCTCGACGACGAGATCACCGATAGTGATGCGGTGGGGCTCAGTACTCATTCTGGTTCTTCACCAATTCCAGAATGCGGTCGGTGAGTTCATCAGCCTGTTTGTCGGCCTTCAACAGCGGCGTGCCCGTGAAGCCGACGAACAGGGCATGGGGCAGGATGGCTTTCATCGCCTGGTGCAGTTCGCCGGACTGAGTGCGGTGGCACTCGTCCACGAACACGTAGAGGTCGCCTATGGGCTTGAAGTCTGGCGGCAGTTTCCTGATGGCGGTGATGAAGTCCACGACGGACGCCGGGTCGTCGGCTTCCTTGACTCCGAATTTGTGGATCAGGGAGCACACCAGCCAGGGCGTGATAGCGTCGAGGGTGGCGATCAGGTCGGGGCCGCTCCGGGTTCGGTAGATGTCTTCGATGGTGCCGTAGCGCAGGCCCTCGGTATCGTTGCCGGCCATCACCACTTGCAGGGTCGAGAAGAAGGGCTGGATGAATTCCTTCCTCTGGTTGTCGAGGTTCTGGCGGATACCCTCGGCCACCGCCACGGTGGAGCGCTTCAGTTCCAGCACGCCCAGGGCAACGCCGTTCACGTACAGCACCACGTCCGGGCGCTTGGCATGGGCCTTGGCGTCGGTGGCCTTGATCGTGACCTCCTCGGCAATGGCGAAGTCGTTCTTGAGAGGATTCTTCCAGTCGATCAGGAAGATGGTTTGGGTGTTCTCGCCGGCTTCGGCCCGCACCTTCACGCCATAGCGCAGCAGCGTGTAGACCGCCCGGTTGCGGTCGTAGAGGCTTTTGCCGGCGTCGTTGGCGGCCTGGTCCAGTTCGCGCAGCGCCTTGTCGATCAGCGCCGGAGCGTACTGTTGTCGTTTCAGCCAGGCGCGCAGCAAGTCCGGTTCGATGTTGCGGTTGTTGGGGCGGTCGGTCCAGTCGCCGAGATAGGTATAGCCCAGTGTGGCGCGGAACAGAGCAACGACGCGCGCCTGGGTTTTCTTCTCGATCTGGCCGACGGTGGTCACCCTGTGTTCCTCCCGGGATGAAATCCTGATAATCTTATCATATTGACTAGACTGACTAGTTTCCAGCTTTAGCTCAAGAGATCTCTCATGCACACTTGGCAATTACAGGAAGCCAAAAGCCGTTTCAGCGAACTGGTGGATCGTACCCTTGCCGAAGGTCCACAACTGGTCACGCGGCGCGGCGCCGAGGCCGTGGTCGTGGTCGCCGCGCACGAATACCGCCGGTTGTGTTCGGGGCTATCGCTGCGGGAAGTTTTGCGGAATGCCCCGCGCGGCGAGCCGCTGGATCTGGAACGATCCGTCGAGCCGGTGCGGAACATCGAGTTATGAAGTATCTGCTCGATACCTGCGTGTTGTCGGAATTTGTGAAGCCGGCGCCCGATAGCGCTGTGTTGGCCTGGGTTGATTCGCGGGCGGAGAACGATTTGTTTGTCGCGGCGATGACGCTGGCGGAATTGCGACGCGGCGTTGCGAAACTGCTGGTGTCCCGGCGCAAGAGCGAATTGTCGGTCTGGCTGGAAAATCTTCAGGCCAGCCTTGGCGAGCGGATTCTGCCTTTTACCGGCGATACGGCCGGCTATTGGGGCGAGATGTGCGCTCGGGTCGAGGCGTCGGGCAAGCCGATGGCGGCCTTCGATTCGATCATCGCCGCAACGGCGGTCGAACACGGGTTGGCTTTGGTCACGCGCAACGTTCAGGATTTTGCTGCCGCCCCGTTGATGTTGGTCAATCCCTGGGAGCAGCCGCCGTGATCCGGTGGCGTCGTATCGTTTCGGATATCAGGAAGATTGGATGCGTTCATATCAGCCGAATCCTCCCGGTCAGCAATTCCTGTGCATCATGCCCGGCTTGAGGGCGCGGGTCTTGTCGCGGCGGGCTTCGAGGGCGGCGATCTCGGCATCCCTGTCGGAGAAAACGGCGGCGATGATGGTTTGCTCGTTGGGCTTCGGTAGCTGGACCTGGAGGTTCCGGTTCGGTGTATCGCGGAACAGAGCGACCACACGCGCCTGGGTTTTCTTCTCGATCGGGCCGACGGCGGTCATGGCGGGTCAGCGTTTGGCGGCGGCCTTGTATACCGCGTTGCGCTCGCGCTTGCCGATGGCCACCACAATCACGGTGACCTGGGCGTCACGCACTTCATAGACCAATCGGTAGCCGACGCTGCGCAGCTTGATCTTGTAGCGGTCCGACCGGCCGGCGAGATGGGCCGAAGGGACGTGGGGGTTTTCCAAACGTTCCGCCAGCTTTTTGCGGAACACCTCGCGCACCGGGGCGTCCAGCCGGCGCCATTCGTTCAGGGCCTCCGGGTGGAAACCCAACTCATAGGTCATCCAGGGTCACCTTGACGATGGCCTGGCCGTCGTTCGAGCGGGCATCGGCCAAGGCGTTGAATTCCAGGTCCTCCAGTCGGTCCAGCAGCGCCTCCCAGGCCGCGGCCGGCACGCAATAGAAGGCCGGTTCGTTGCGGTTGAGGATGGCCACGGGAAATCCCTCTCCTGCCGCCACTGTACCCATGGGGTTCTTCTTCAGTTCGGATACGCTCGCCGTCGTTTCCGCCAGGATGATGTTTGCCATGTTCGGCTCCAATACGATTAACAAGGCTCAGAATAGCATCTTAAACCGGTCTGATCAAAGCTGCCGCGCTGGGCCAGCAATTCTGAATTTAAAACATTTTGAATATCATGATTTTTCCCGAGACGCCTGGAAAAACTCGCATGGCCTTTCCCTTTTCTCCGAAACCTCCGCCCTTCACCGCCGCCACGTTGATCGAAGGGATACGCACGACCTTTCGCGAGTTCCCCGACGAGCGACGTGGAGGCAACCACCAGCGCTATACCCTGGACGATGCGGCCCTAAGCGCCTTTTCCGTGTTCTTCACCCAGAGCCCTTCGTTCCTGGATTACCAGCGTCGGATGCAGCGCCGGCTGGGGCAGAACAACGCCCAAAGCCTGTTCGGGGTCCATCGGATCCCCTCGGACAACCAAATCCGCAACCTGCTGGACCCGGTGCCCCCTGAGACCCTTGTCGCGGTGTTCGTGGAGATCGGTGAGGGGTTGTATCACAACGGGTACCTGCAATCGTTCCGGCCGATCGGCAACACCCTGTTGGTGGCGTTCGATGGGACCGAGTATTTCGCGTCGCAGAAGCTCGGTGGCGACTGCTGTTCTCACCGGACCCTCAGCAACGGAGCCACCCAGCATTCTCACGTCGCCCTAACGCCGGCGATCGTGGCGCCGGGGCAAGCGACGGTGGTTCCCTTGGCGCCCGAGTTCGTCGGTCCCCAGGATGGGCAGGACAAACAGGACGGCGAACTGGCAGCCGCGGGCCGCAGGCTGGCGCGTTGGAGCAGGCGCTATGTCCCTTGGGGTATCACCGTGCTGGGCGATGACCTCTATAGCCACCAACCGTTCCGCCAGGCGATCCGTGACCACGGCTTCCACTTCCTCTTCGTCTGCCACCCGGACTCCCATCCGACCCTGTACGAATGGGAGGCCGATTTTGACCGCCCGGGCCACGTCCGCACCCTCGTCAAGACCCGCTGGACCGGCAAAGAGCGGCTCATCGACACCTACCGCTACGTGCGCCAAGTGCCGCTGCGCGACAGCGACGATGCGTTGTTGGTGAACTGGTGCGAACTCACCACCACGACCATGACCGGTCAAGTGGTGTACACCAACGCCTGGGTGACCTCCCACCCGATTGCCGATGACACCGTCGTGGCGCTCGTGGCCGCCGGCCGCAGCCGCTGGAAGATCGAGAATGAAAACAATAACATCCTCAAAACCAAAGGCTATCACTTCGAGCACAACTACGGCCACGGTCGGCGCCATCTCGCGGCCGTGCTGGCCACGATGATCGTCCTGGCCTACCTGTGCCATACCGTGCTGGACTGGATGGACGAGCGCTATCGGGCGGTGCGGGCGATCCTGCCCTCCCGGCGAACCTTCTTCGAACATCTCCGCGCACTGCTCCAGTACCTACCCTTCGCCGGTTGGGATCAACTGATGGCCTTCATGCTCGATGCGCTCGAACCCGTCGCTGTCAACTCCGGATAGGGGGAGTCCAAATTGAGAATTGCTGCGCTCATCCCGTCGTGGAACGCGGTGAACTCGGCATGATTGAAAATGACGGGGTTGATCTCGCCGACGGGAACCTGGAGCCGACAATAACCGGGGCGGTCGACGGAAGCGAACAGCGCGGCCTTCTGACCGGGCAAGACCTGCCAGTAGCGTTCCAAGTCATCGATGTCCCGTTCCGGAATGCCGCCCCTGAGGTGCGCCTCGATATCCTGCGCATCCTCGGTCTCGGTACTGTCGATGTAGCGCGGAATATTGAGGTTGTAGTCGTTGGTCTCGATCTCGGCTGCCGATCCACCATCTCCTTGCCCTTGCCGAGCTTGTCGTCGTCGTTGAAGTCGGCGACATCGATCACGCCCTTGAGGTCGTTGGCCTCCGCCAGCTTGCCGATGATCTTGTTGATCTTGTCGCCGATCTCCTTGTCGCCCTTCAGCACCACCAGGTCGGCGAAGCCGCCGCCAGCGGGTACTACCAGGAGCGCGTCCTTTTGACCGGCATATTTGTCGGAAACGTATTTGACGAACAGCAGCACCAGTACGTAATCCTTGTACTGGCCGGCGTCCATCCCGCCGCGCAGTTCGTCGCAGCTTTTCCAGAGGGAACTGTAGAGTCGGATTTCTTGATGGTCATTATCGATTTTTCCCGATGACACCCCGTTAGGGACGCACACGAGATAGGCGACCGATTCGGCTTCGAGTTCTTCCTGGGCGTGGTCGGGCGTCCTTGGCCCGGCTGGCGCGGCGGGCGGGCAGCAGTAGGCGATCCGCTGTTCGCCAGTGCTGGCGGCCAGGGTAGGAAATGCCTTAACCTTGTAATCATGCGCGAGTTGGGCACATGTCCACGTTGCCGCCGACGCCCGTTTCTCGCGGCGCTTGGCGCGAGTCACATCCTCGCCCTGCTGGATGCGGGCGCGATGCAGGCGGGCCAGTTCGCGGGCTTCGGCCAGCGAAAAATAGGGGTACCGCCCCAACGTCGACTCGCGGGGTGCGCCACCGAACAAATTATTAGCGATAACCTGAGATCAGGCGATACTCCATGAGACAGGCAGAGAGGCTGTTATTTGAAAGTTAAAGATTTTTTTAGACGTGGTGAGAGTGGCTGAAATGGGATTTAAAATCGCCACCTGGAACGTCAACTCCCTGAACGTGCGCCTGCCCCAGGTGCTGGATTGGCTACGCGACCGGCAACCAGACATCCTGGCCCTGCAGGAAACCAAGGTGACCGATCCCGATTTCCCGACGCTGGACATCGCCGAGGCCGGCTATCAATCCGCCTTTGCCGGTCAGAAAACCTATAATGGCGTGGCGATTCTCAGCCGCCTGCCCGCCGGCGGGATCGTCACGGATATACCGGCAACGACCGATCCGCAACGGCGGGTGCTGGGCGCGACCATCGGCGATGTACGGGTATTGAATCTCTACGTCCCCAACGGTCAGGCGGTCGGCTCCGACAAATTCGCCTACAAGCTCGCCTGGCTGGATCGGCTCGCCGCCTGGCTGGAAACGGAACTGGCCCAACATTCTCAACTCGTGGTGCTGGGCGACTTCAACATTGCCCCGGACGACCGCGACGTCCACGATCCAGAAGCCTGGGCCGGTCAGGTACTGTGCAGCGAACCGGAACGGGCCGCGTTTCGCCGGCTGCTCGATCTCGGGTTAACCGACACCTTCCGCCTGTTCCCCCAGGAGGACCACGCCTTTAGCTGGTGGGACTACCGCGCCGCCGCCTTCCGCCGCAACCTCGGCCTGCGCATCGACCATATTCTCGCCAGTCCGGCACTGGCGGCGACCTGTACCACCTGTCTGGTAGACAAGGCACCGCGCCGGCTGGAACGACCGTCCGATCACGCCCCGGTCATCGCCGAATTCGCCACCAACCTCAACTGAATCGAGCCATCATGGAACATCGACCCCGCAACGTGCTGGTGACCGGCGGCGCCGGTTTCATCGGCTGCAACTTCGTCCGCCATCTGCTGGCCACCGACCCGGAAGTTCGCATCGTCACTCTCGACCTGCTGACCTACGCCGGCTCGCTGGACAAGCTGCGCGATCTGCCCGCTCCCGCCCGGCATGTCTTCGTCCAAGGCGACATCTGCGACCGGCCGCTGGTCGATCGGTTGCTGGGCGCGCACGCCATCGACACCATCGCCCACTTCGCCGCCGAAAGCCATGTAGATCGTTCCATCACCGGGCCGGCGGCGTTTGTACAAACCAATCTGGTGGGTACTTTTACCTTGTTGGAAGCAGCGCGGATCGCGTGGCTGGAGGGAAAAACGGCGAGCCATTGCCGCTTTCATCACATCTCTACCGATGAGGTGTACGGCACTTTAGAACGCGATGATCCGCCGTTCAGCGAAGCCACCCCCTACGCGCCCAATTCGCCTTACTCCGCGTCCAAGGCTGGTTCCGATCATCTGGTGCGGGCTTATTTCCATACCTATGGTTTACCGGTGGTCACAACCAACTGTTCCAACAACTACGGTCCATTTCAGCACGGCGAAAAGTTTATTCCCACGGTGATTCGTTCCTGCTTATTACAAAAACCGATTCCGGTTTATGGCGACGGCAGTAATATCCGTGACTGGCTGTATGTCGAGGATCATTGTCGGGGGATTGATGCCGTCATTCGCCGGGGCCGGTTGGGCGAGACCTACAATATCGGCGGTTGTAACGAATGGGCGAATATCCATATCACTCGGTTGATTTGCCAGTTGCTGGACAAGCGCCGCCCGGAACATGCGCCGCATGAGCGGCTCATTACTTTTGTGACTGACCGGCCCGGCCATGATTGGCGTTACGCCATTGCCGCCGACAAAATGGACCAGGAACTCGGCTGGCAACCGCAGGAAACGTTCAATACTGGTATTGCTAAGACAGTAGACTGGTATTTGGAACGCTACGCGACTGATGCTCTCTAGGGGAATTTGGTAGCAGCGGATGACGCGCCACTCTACCGAAAATGTGAATCGGTCGCGGTCGTTCACTCATATGCATCATCGGATGGACGGGAGATCGCTGAAGCTGGCATCGATACTCGTTGTGTAATCGTTCACTCCCCCCTCCCAGCGGGAGGGGGCTGGGGGAGGGCAAGTCGTTGGCGTCGCAACCTTTCCCCCTCCCAACCTCCCCCCGCTGGGGGGAGGAGTCCGAACGCTTACATTCCAGCAAGCGCCCGATGGACGAGGGGAACCTAGTGCTTGACATGGATAACGCAATACGTTAGCAATCCTCCGCGATCAAAAATATTCGCTGTAATGGTTCAATCTCCTCTCCCCCTGGCGAGGAAGAGAGGGTCAGAAAGAAGAGTAAACCTTTGAAAATGCTACCCGCTCTCTCAACTCCCTACCCGCTTGGAGGCGAGGGGAGCGAACGGTTGCGTGGAACAACCACGCCCGGTCAAGCACCCACAGTTGACGTAAACCTGTTTCCTGGAAGATTCGCATGTTGCAAATTGAACCCCATAACTTGATTGGAACGTGGCGACGCTTCGGAATCTCCGGCCCCGTTTACGAAATTCTTGCGGAAGGTGAGAAACTGCCGACCGGGGATGAAACCCTGCGAGTTCGGGTCATCGAAACGGGCGAGGAGCTTGACTATAAACTCACCGATATTCTCGATGACCCCAAGGAACGTTGATGTTCGCTATCGCTTTCGATCTGGTGGTGGCCGATACCGCCAGGAATCATCCCAAGGGCGTGGCCCAAGCCTATGCCGACATCCGCAACACTCTAACCGGATTCGGCTTCGAGTGGCGGCAGGGTAGCCTCTACACAACCGACAAGGACGATTTGGCTAACCTGTTCAGCGCGATTTTGGCGTTGAAGGCGCTGTCATGGTTTTCCGCTTCGGTGCGGGATATTCGCGCCTTCAAGATCGAACACTGGTCAGATTTTACCGCGATGGTCAAAAACTGAATTCCCTCGGAGCTGTTATCGTTTTCAGCGTAAGACAGTCTCGCCAACATCACGCGGGGCGGTCGATTCCACCTCTAAATCCTCACCGCATCCGCTCGTCCGAAAACCCAAACATGACCCATCCCGCCTTTCAGCACCTGCGCAGCCATCCCGTTCCCGCCCTGCGGCTGGAATTCCAGGAATACCGCCACGCCGCGACCGGCGCCCGCCACCTGCATCTGGCCGCCGACGACCCGCACAACGCTTTCATGGTGGCGTTCCTGACCGTGCCTCAGGATTCGACCGGCGTGGCCCACATCCTCGAACACACCAGCCTGTGCGGCAGCCGGCGCTACCCGGTGCGCGATCCGTTTTTCATGATGATCCGCCGGTCGCTCAACACCTTCATGAACGCCTTCACCAGCAGCGACTGGACCGCCTACCCGTTCGCCAGTCAGAACAAAAAGGATTTCAACAACCTGCTGGATGTGTACCTGGATGCAACCTTTTTCCCGCTGCTGGACGAGCGTGATTTCGCCCAGGAAGGCCACCGGCTGGAATTTGCCCGGCCCGACGATCCGCATTCGGAACTGCTGTTCAAAGGCGTGGTGTTCAACGAAATGAAAGGCGCGCTGAGTTCGCCGGTGCAACGACTGGGACTGGCGCTGCAAAGCCGGTTGTTTCCCACCACCACCTATCACTACAACAGCGGCGGCGATCCCGAGGCGATACCCGATCTCACTTACGCAGAGCTCAAGGCCTTCCACGCCCGCCACTACCACCCGTCCAACGCCATCTTCCTGACCTACGGCGACATCTCCGCCGCCGACCATCAGGCACGCTTCGAGACCGGGGCGCTAGATCAATTCCAGGCCCTGCAACTCGACTTGGCCATCCCCGCCGAGCGGCGCTATACCGCGCCGGTCGTCGACCTGATCCACTATCCCCTGGATGGCGCCGAAGACCCGAACGATCAGACGCATATCGTGCTGGGCTGGCTGCTGGGATCGATCACCGACCCGCTGGCGGCTCTGCGGGCGCGGCTGCTGAGCGACGTGCTGCTGGACAACAGCAGTTCGCCGCTGCGCAACGCCCTGGAAACCTCCGAACTCGGCGCCGCACCGTCGCCGCTGTGCGGTTTCGACACCTCCACCCGCGAAGCCACCTTCGTCTGCGGCTTGGAAGGTTCCAATCCCGAACACGCCGAGTCGGTCGAGGCGCTGGTGCTCGACGTGCTGCGCCAGGTCGCCGCCGAGGGCGTGCCGCGGGACGCGGTGGACGCCGCCCTCCATCAACTGGAACTCAGCGAGCGCGAAATCACCGGCGATGGTTTCCCCTACGGCTTGCGCCTGCTCATGGAAGCGCTGACCCCGGCGATCCACGGCGGCGACCCGCTGCAGGCGCTGGACAGCGATCCGCTGCTGGAGCAACTCCGAGTCGAAAGCCGGGACACCGGTTTCATCCCGCGCCTCGCCCGGCAACTGCTGCTGGACAACCCGCACCGGGTCCGGCTGACCATGGCCCCCGATCCGGAACTGAGCGCGAAACAGGCGGCGGCGGAACGGGAACGGCTGGCTGCCCTGCGCACGACGCTGGCCCAAGCCGACCAGACCCGCATCGTCGAACAGGCCCGGACGCTGGCCGAACGCCAGCAACGGCAGGACGATCCCGAACTCCTGCCCAAGGTCGGCCTGGAAGATGTTCCACCGGATTTGAAAATCCCCGAGGGCGTCGCCCGACCCGTCGGCGCCCTCCCCACCACCTGGTACGCCCAGGGCACCAATGGCATGGTCTACCTGCAAGCCGTGCTCGACCTGCCGGCGCTGGAACCCGAGGAGCTGGATCTGCTACCGCTGTTCTGCGCCTGCCTGAGCGAAGTGGGCAGCGCCGGCCGCGACTACCGAACCACTCAGGCCCGGCAGGCGGCGGTGACCGGCGGCCTCAGCGCTCGCGCCAACGTGCGCGGCGGGGTGGACGATGTGAATCAGGTCAAGGGCGTGATGGTCCTCGCCGGCAAAGCCCTGGCCCGCAACCACGCCGCGCTGGCCGAACTGCTGTGGGAAACCCTGACCTCCTCGCGCTTCGACGAGTTGCCCCGGTTGCGCGAACTGATCGCACAAATTCGCGCCCAGCGCGAGGAGGGAGTGACCGATCACGGCCACATGCTGGCGCTCGCGGCCGCCTGTTCCAGCCTGAGTCCGGTGGCGGCGCTCAACCATCGCTGGGACGGCTTGCAAGGGTTGCGCAACCTGAAGGCGCTGGACGACGCGCTGGACGATGCCGGGGCGCTGGCCGCCTTCGCCGCCCGGCTGGAACGCTTGCGCGACCGTCTGCGCGACGCACCCCGGCAATTGCTGGTGGTGAGCGAAGCCGAGCGACAGGAGGCCATCGCCGAGGCGCTGGCCATCCACTGGCGGGACGGTCACGCCGCGCCCGGCGAACCTTTCACCCTCGCCGCCCCGGAGCCGCAACCTTCACGGCAGGGCTTCAGCGTCAACACCCAGGTCAATTTCTGCGCCAAGGCCTATCCGACCGTCGCCCAGAACCACCCCGACGCCCCGGCCCTGCACGTGCTGGGCGATTTCCTGCGCAACGGCTACCTGCACCGCGCCATTCGCGAACAGGGCGGCGCCTACGGCGGCGGCGCGGGCTATCACCCCGACAGCGGCGCTTTCCGCTTCCATTCCTACCGCGATCCGCGGCTCACCGATACTCTGGCCGATTTCGACCGGGCACTGGACTGGCTACAAACCCACGACCATCCGGCGCGGACCCTGGAGGAAGCCATTCTCGGCGTCATCGCCGCCATCGACAAGCCCGGCTCGCCCGCCGGGGAGGCGATCGGCGCCTTCTTCGGTACTCTGTTCGGCCGCGCCCCGGAGCAGCGCCGCGCCTACCGGCAACGAGTGCTCGCCGTCACGCTGGACGATCTCAGACGGGTCGCGGCGGTCTGGCTCCGACCGGAACAGGCCCGCTGCGCGGTGCTCAGCGACGCACGGACGCTGGCGGAACAGGAAAACTGGGCTATCACGGCGGTTTGATTCTCGCCGACGCCATCAAGGTTCATCGGAATGCGTAAACCACCCCCGCCGCACCGCCTCCGCCTCGACGACCTGCCCACCCGGCAACTGATCGCCCGTGGCGAAGCCTTGCTGTCGGCCCATGACTACAAGGACGCCATCGACGTCTACAAACTGCTGCTGAAGCGCGAGCCTCAACCCGAGGCCGGCTGGCGCGAATCGCTGGCCACCGCCTATCTGGAACGGGCCAAGCAACTGGCCCAGAAAGCGATGTACCGGGAAGCCGCCGTTCTGTGGGAAAACATCCCCAGCCTGTGCGGCCAAGCCCCGCAACCCGACCTCTACATCGACTGGCTGCTGCGCGCCGGCCAATACGCCAAGGCGATGAGCGCCCATGCCCGCCATGCGGTCGCATTGCCCGCCGCCGGCGAACTGGAAACGCTGCTGGCCGCCCTGGCCCTGGCCGGACAAAGGGAAGTGCTGCAAGCGCTGCCCCCGGAGACACCGCTGCGCCGGCAGGTGACCGCCGTCCAGGCCGCGCTGCGCGCCTACGGCCAGGGCGAGACCGAAACCGCCGTGCGCGAACATCTACAAGCGATCTCCATTCGTTCGCCCTTCCGGGATTTGCGCCAGATTCTTGCCGGCCTGCTGAAACTGGAAACCGATCCGGCCGGCTCCCCGGCTCTGGTCGAACGGGTACCGCCGACTTCCCCTTATCACGACCTCGCCGAAGTCGTGCGCGCCTGCGCCGCCGGCGAGCCCATCCGCGCGCTGCTGGCGCTCGATCCGGCCCTGCGCGAACTGGCCGGCGGTCTGCTCGGGCTGGAGCCGCGTCAGATCAAACTGGTCCGGGAATGGGCGCGGCTGGGTGAAAAACCCGGCGACAAGGCGATGTTCGACTTCATCGCGGCCAACCTGGCGGCGTTCGACCGCGATCGGGCCCGCCGCGCCTGTCTGGCGCTGCTGCCCGCCTACACCCCGGGGCAATCCGTCTACGCCAAGCTGTTCGGGCCGCTGCCCTCGTTCGAAACGCGCCGCTTCCATGCCCTGCGGGCGGAACGGGAACACGACCTCGACGGCGCCTTGCGCCATTGGCGGGCCTGCGCCGACTCTCTGTCGAACGATGCCGGCAACCCCGACGGCCGCCTGATGGCGGCACTCGTCCTGCGCCACATGGCGGAACTGGCCGAGCATGCCGACGACGTCCCGTGGGGCCCGCCGCCGAAAACGGCCGAATACCTGGAAGAAAGCCTGCGGTTCGATCCGGACGACCGCGACACCTACCTGCAATTGGCCAAGCTGCGCCAGCAGGAAGGCGACGACAAGGACTACCACCAGTGGGTGGAACGCGCGGTCAGGCAGTTTCCCGACGATCCCCAGGTGCTGCTGACCGCGGTGGAAACCGCCACCGCCCGCAAAGCCTACAAAAAAGCCGCCGGCTTCGCCGCGCGGGTGCTGGAACTGGACCCGATCAACAGCAAGGCCCGCAACATCCTGATCAACTCTCATCTGGCCCACGCCCGCAAACAGATCCGGGCCGGCAAATACGCGCTGGCGGGCAAGGAACTGGATAGCGCCAGCCAACTGGAGCGGGACAACGCCCGCAGCGGGATCGTCGAACTCAACCGGGGCCTGCTGGCTTACCAGCAACACCAGCGCGAGCGCATGAGGCAATGGCTCCAGGAAGGCGTCCGCCTCGCCGGCAATCCGCTGCTGGGATGGCTGCGACTGGCGGTGGAAACATCCCGCCTCAAGTTGGAGTCGACCTTTTTCCAACGCGATCTCGGTCTCGGCGATCCGCGTAAACTGACCATCAACCGTGCCGATCTGCTGGCCCTGACGCAGATGATCAACGCCTACCGGGAGGAAGGCGTCGAGGATCTCGGGGCGGTGTTGGAAGATCTGGAAAAACCGCTGAGGCGCGCGATCAAGCAACTGACCGACGAAAACGACCTGATGTCGGTCTGCGAGTGCCTGCATCGGACGCCGCATCACGAACTGCTGGAGCACGCCGCCACCCAGGCGCTCGAACGGCACCCGAACCGACCGCTGTTCGTTTACTATCAGATCGTTGGCCGCGCCGAGGGCGACATCGAGGCGGTCAAGAATCGCGACTACGACCGACTGGAGCAGGCCCTGAACCAGGCCGCCGCCGCCAACGACCACCGTGCCGCCACTCAGATCGAGCGATTCCTCAGCCAGGGACCGCCCTCCCTGCCCTTCCCCCGGATTGGCGGCGGCCCGATGCCGATGCCGATGCCGATGCCGCCCAAAATGCGGAATGAAATGGAAAACATCCGCAAGGAACTGGAGCGGCTGCCACCGGAGCTGCGAGACCGGATGCTGGACCAAATACTGGATACCCTACCCCCTGACGAGGACTTTCCACCTGAATTGCAAAGGGCGCTCATGAAAGCCATGCTGCTCGGCGGCCAAGGCCTTGAGGACCTTCTGGACGAGTTAAGCGGCATCCCCCTGCCACACCCGGGCCGGGGCAGTCCCCGAAACCGCTGGAGTTGATCATGCCGAGTCCTTTCGCCGTACTGGGCGTCGCCGAAACCGCCGACGACGACGCCATCAAGAAAGCCTATCTGCAACAGGTGCGCGAGCACCCCCCGGAGCGCGATTCCGAATGCTTCCAGGCCATCCGCGCCGCCTACGAAGCCATCAAGACCCGCCGGGATCGCCTGCGCTACCGCCTGTTCGGGCAGGAAACGCCGGATTTGACCGGGCTGATGGCGTCCGCCCTGCAACCCGGCCCGCGCCGCCGCCCGACCGAGCAACAATTGCGACAATTTTTGAACGCCCGCCTGACCGGCCAAAAATAAAGACCTCTCATGGATACCGAAACCACAGAACGCCTGCTGGATCGTTTCCGCGCTTATCTGAACGAAGAGCCCGAAGCCGTCCCGGCCGAAACGAGTCAAGACAACCGGCGGACCGACCTGTATTCGCTGTTTGCCGAACTGGTGGCGCTGAAGAACGAGGTCCGGCTGGAATCGCGCCAGGTCAAGACCGCGCTGGACGAATTCCGGGCAGTGTTCGAAACCCTGCAAGCCACCCAAACCCAGCTTGCCGGCGAACTGGATCGCGCCCGCAACGCGCTCCCCGAACAGCGGCGGGCCGCCTTGAAGCCCTTGCTCCTGGAACTGGTGGACCTGCGCGACCGCCTGGAAGCCGGCCTGCGCGTCCTGCGCAACTACCGCCCCACGCTGCCGGGCCGGCTGTTGGGGGTGGGGCGGCGGGAACGCGTGCTGCTGCAAGCAATCACCGAGGGCCAGGACATCAGCCTGCGCCGGTTGGACCAGATCCTGAACGCCCAGCAGGTAACCGCCTTGAATGCCCGAGGCCAGCCGCTCGACCCCCACACCATGCGCGCCGCCGAGTTGGACCACCGGCCGGATCTGGCTAACGGCATCGTCACCGAGGAACTGCGCAAGGGTTACCTCTGGCGGGGCGAACTGCTGCGGCTGGCTGAAGTCCGGGTCAACCGCGGACCGGACACCGATACCCCACCGGATGTCTCTCCCTCAAGCTAAAGCGAGTCGCAATTTCATGACTGAAAAAATCATCGGCATCGACCTGGGCACCACCAATTCCGAAGTGGCGGTGGTGGAAAACGGTCGCGTCACCGTCATCGACGCCAGCCCCGGCAACCCGATCCTGCCTTCCTTCGTCAGCCTCGCCGACGACGGCTCGATCCTGGTGGGGGAACCGGCCAAGAATCAGTATGTCCTCTACCCGGAACGCACCATCAAGTCCATCAAGCGGCGGATGGGCAGCGTCGACCGGGTGCGAATGGGCGACGGCGACTACACTCCCCAGGAAATCTCCGCCATCATCCTGCGGCGGCTGAAGGCCATCGCCGAGGCCCATCTGGGCGGCTCGATTCAGAAGGCGGTGATCACCGTGCCGGCCTATTTCTCCGACGCCCAGCGCCAGGCGACCCGGGAAGCCGGCGAGATCGCCGGACTGGAGGTGGTGCGGATCATCAACGAACCGACCGCCGCGGCGCTGTCCTACGAAGCCAACCATCAGGGCCACAAGAAGGTGCTGGTCTACGACCTGGGCGGGGGCACCTTCGACGTGTCGGTGGTCGGCATCGAGGACAACGTGGTCGAGGTGCTGGCCAGCCACGGCAACAACCACCTGGGCGGCGACGATTTCGACGCCAAGATCGTCGAGCACATCGTCGAACATCTGAAGGGACGGGGAGCGGACCCGACTGCGTCGCGGCGGGCGATGGCGCGCATTACCCGGGCGGCGGAAACCGCCAAGATCGCCCTGTCCGACCAGCCCTACATCCGGGTCGAGGAGGAATACCTGCTGGACCAGGCCGGCGCGCCGATCAACCTGTCCCTGGAACTGTCGCGGGACGACTACGAAGACATGATCGCCGGCTACATCGACGAAACCCTGGAGGCGGTGCACGTGGCGCTGAAGGGCGCCAACCTGACCGTGTCCGACATCGACGAGGTCCTGCTGGTGGGAGGCGCCACCCGCACGCCGATCATCACCCGGCGGCTGGAGGAGGATTTGGATCTGACGGTGCGGGCCGAGGTCAACCCGGATTTGTGCGTCGCCACCGGCGCCGCCATCCAGGCGGCGATGCTGGCCGGCGAGACGGTCTCGGCGGTGCTGGTCGACGTCACGCCCTACACCTTCGGCACCAGCGCCCTCAGCGACCGGAACGGCATGCTCTATCCGTTTACCTACGTGCCGATCATTCACAAGAACACGCCGATCCCGGTCACCAAGAGCGAAGTGTTTTACACCCATGTAGACCAGCAGAAAGCGGTGAAAGTCGATGTCTATCAGGGTGAGGATCCGGATGCTCTGAACAACATTCCAATCGGCGAGTTCATGGTGGAAAACCTGAGCAAGGTGCCGGCCGGCAATCCGATTATCGTGCAGTTCGCGCTGGACCTGAACGGAATCATGCAGGTATCGGCGCGCGAGAAGAGCACCGGAATGGAGAAATCCATCCGCATCGACAACGTCCTGTCCCGCTTCCAGGAGGGCGAGTTGGAAACGGCGCGAGCGCGGGTCGACGCCCTGTTCGCGGGCGAAGAAGCCGAGGCGGGGAAGCCCGCGGCAACCGCGAGTGGGGCTACCGATCACCAGCTTACGGTGCAGGCGCGGGCGCTGGTGGAAAAGGCCGAACGACTGCTGGACAGCGCCGCCGCGGACGATCGCGAGGAGATGATCAATCTGATCGAGACCATCAGGGACGCGGTGAGCGGCGGCAACCTCGCCGCGCTGGCCGAGCCGATGGCCGCGCTGGCCGATATCCTGTTCTACCTGGAGTCGTGATGGAACGTTGCCCGGTCTGCCGCGCCCCGTTCAGGGACGCGCCGATCTGCTATCGTTGCGGTGCGGATTTGAGTCCGCTGTTGGCCATCGAAGCCGAAGCCGTGGCGCTGGAGCGGCGGGCGGTGACCCTGCTGTGCGCCGGCGAACTGCTCGAAGCGCGCCGAGCCGCCGAACGGGCGCTGGCGCTTCAGTACAATCCGCTGGCGCTTGCGATTCGCGACTTCACGCGCAAGGAACTGGTGGCCAACGAGGCGCGGCTGTTCGAGCAGTTGCTGCAATAGCTTCGGCGGGCCATGGGGATCAAGGCGCGACTTGCCGCAACGCCTCCACGAACCGCCGGTGTTCCCCGCCCCCCAGTTGGCGTTGCTGGTCGGCCAGAACCCGGGCCAGATCGCCATCGAGCAGGGCCCGGACGTTCAGCGCCAATCCCGGGAAAATCCGGCTGTGTAGCAGTCCGTCCGTTGCCGGCTGGAGCGGCTGATAGTCGTCTTCCTCCAGAACGAACCACAAAATCCGCTTTTCGCGCACCAGCCACACCAGATATTCGCGCACCCCGTTGCGGCGATACACCTTGCGCTTGTCGTGCAGGTCGTGGGAAGCGCTGGTCGAGGCGACCTCGACGATCAATTCCGGCGCGCCTTCCAGATAATCGTCCCGACTGACGCGGGAATGCCCACCCGCCCATTCCGGCAGGCGCAGCAGGGCGTCCGGCTGGAACTCGTTGTCGGCGTCCAGCCGCAACGTGGCGTTGTCGGCCAGGCGAACTCCGGGAGTGGCGGCCATATAGACACCCAGCCAACTCACGACGAGCGCGTGCGGTTCGGCATGTTGTTCGAAGTGCAGCGGCGAGGGCATGAAGACGGTTCCTTCGATCAGTTCGGCCTTCTTGATGCGCGGCATGGCGTGGTACCGCCGTTCGAACTCCTTGCGGGTCAGGCGGTCGCCGTTTTCCAAAAAGGGGATTTCCAGCGCCAAAGCGGACATGGTGGATTCCTGTCAGGTGAACGGTCGCTCCGATTTTGCGCAAGGCGCGGGGCGGATTCAAGCCCGTCTCGCAACGTCCCGCGCGATGCGAACTCGGGCGTATGGCACTTTGCGCCAGGGTGGATTAACCTTACGAAAACAAAGGGCGCCGACTCCATTTCCTCTGGCCCGGCCACAATAAACCCGCCAATAACACGAACCAGACCGCCATGGAAATCTTCGTCTATCACACCCCCGATCAAGTCCCCGATCTGAGCCGGAAGGCCCGCAAGGGCGGACTCAGCCTCGATCTCCCCGCCTGCGCCATCGTCATCGACGTGCTGCGCGCCACCACTACCATGGCGACGGCGCTCGAATCCGGCGCCGAAGCGATTCAAGTGTTCGACGACCTCGATGAATTATTCAAGGTCAGCAAGCGCTGGCCGGCGGAGCAACGATTGTTGGCCGGCGAGCGCGGCGGCGAAAAGCTGGAAGGCTTCGACTTGGGCAACTCGCCGGCGGAATGCAGGCCCGAGCGGGTCGCCGGCAAGCGGCTGTTCATGAGCACCACCAATGGCACCCGCGCCCTGGAGCGGGTGCAGCGGGTACCGATTCTGCTGACGGCCTCTCTGACCAACCGGGCGGCGGTGGTACGCTATCTGTTGCAGGAGCAGCCGCACACCATCTGGATCGTCGCGGCCGGCTGGCGCGGCGGGTTCTCGCTGGAGGACACCATCTGTGCCGGGGCCATCGCCTGCGCGCTCAGCGTCGAACGCGACAGCGACTGCGCGGGGGACGACGAATCCATCGCCGCCATGGCCCTGTTCGAGCAATGGCAGACCCGCTTGCCCCGCCTGCTGCGCTACGCCCACCACGGCCGCGGTCTGGCGGCGCTGGGCTGCGAGGAGGATCTGGATTACTGCGCCCGGATCGACAGCGTCGACGTCGTGCCGCTGCAAGTCGAGCCGGGGGTGCTGAAGGCGGCGGCGCTGGATTGATACCCTCTAACAGATTGCGGCGATGACGGGTTAGCTCGCGGAGGAAGAAGCGCGGGTAGTCTTGCAAATCGCAGGGAAAGCTCTCGCTTGCCCGAGATTTAACCGGACCTCATCTTCAGGGCCGCGGCGCCAGTCGCGGCTCGAATCTGATTTGCACTTCGTTCGCCGCCGCGTCGGTGTCGGCCCAAAGACCGTCACCGACGTTCAATTCCAGTCGCTCGATCTCGATTTGCCCCCCGCAACCCAGTGCTGACCTTCAGCCTTGGGAACTAGCCAAGCACACGGGCATCGAAAATCCATCCGATTCGCCGTGGAACCGTTTGGTGGGTCATGCCATCCGAACCGACAACGCTCTCGCCATAATTCAAGTCTATAATTGACGGCGAACTTGCTTGGAACGGGAACAGCCGAGCGCCGATCCGATAATTGTCCGATGCTGCCAATGACCTCATGGGATGGTACATTGGAATCGCCGAACCGCATGCAAACCAGCTTCAACAACTCTAACAGGCGTGACACTGAGGAGCCGAAGTAATGGAGATCATCCAAACAGACATTGCCATCGTCGGTGCGGGAGGGGCGGGGCTGCGCGCCGCCATCGCACTGGCCGAAGCCGATCCAAAGCTTCGCATCGCCTTGATTTCGAAAGTCTACCCCATGCGCAGCCACACCTGCGCGGCCGAGGGCGGCGCCGCCGGCGTCATCAAATCCGACGACAGCCTCGACCTGCACTTCAACGACACCGTCGGCGGCGGTGACTGGCTGTGCGACCAGGACGCGGTCGAATATTTCATCAACGAGGCCCCCAAGGAACTGCTCCAACTGGAGCATTGGGGCTGCCCGTGGAGCCGCGAGCCGGACGGGTCGGTGGCGGTGCGACCTTTCGGCGGCATGAAAATCAAACGGACCTGGTTCGCGGCCGACAAATCCGGCTTCCACATTCTCCATACCCTGTTCCAGACCTCGCTCAAGTACCCGACCATCCAGCGCTTCGACGAGTACTACGCCACCGATCTGCTGGTGGACGACGGCCGCTGCCAGGGCCTGATTGCCCTGGAAATCCGCAGCGGGCAGATGCGGCAGTTCAAGGCCGGGGCGGTGATCATCGCGGCCGGCGGCGCCGGCCGCATGTTCCCGTTCACCACCAACGGCGCCATCAAGACCGGCGACGGCATGGCGCTGGTCTACCGCGCCGGCGCGCCCCTCAAGGACATGGAATTCGTCCAGTACCATCCCACCGGCCTGCCGAACAACGGGATTCTGCTCACGGAAGGTTGCCGCGGCGAGGGGGGCATCCTGGTCAACAAGAACGGGCGGCGTTATTTGCAGGATTACGGCATGGGGCCGGAAACCCCGGTCGGCCAGCCCGTGCTCAAGACCATGGAACTCGGTCCGCGCGACCGGTTGAGCCAGTCCTTCTGGCACGAGCAGAAAAAGGGCAATACCGTCTCGACCACCTGGGGCGATTGCGTGCTGCTGGACATGCGCCACCTGGGCGAAAAGAAGATCAACGAGCGACTGCCGCTGGTGCGCGATCTGTGCATCAGCTATCTGGGCATGGACCCGGTCAAGGACCCGATCCCGATCCGTCCGGTGGTGCACTACATGATGGGCGGCATCCATACCGATATCAACGCGGCCACCCCTCTGCCCGGGCTGTTCGCGGCCGGCGAGTGCGCCTGCGTCAGCATCAACGGCGCCAACCGGCTGGGATCCAACTCCCTGACCGAGTTGCTGGTGTTCGGCCGACGGGCGGCATTGAGCGCCATCGCCCATCTCCAATCCGGGTTACCGGCCAGCAAGGATTCCGCGCTGGCGGCTCAGGCTCAGGACGCCCAGGGACGCATCCGGACGCTGTTCGACAAGAGCGGCAACGAGTCCATCTCCGGCCTGCGCAAGGAAATGATGCAGACCATGGAGGACAACGTCGGCATCTATCGAACCGGCGAAGAGCTGGCCACCGCCTGCGACAAGATCGCCGAACTGCGCCAGCGCTTCGTCAACATCAGCCTCACCGACAAAACCAGCGTCTACAACACGGACCTGTTGCAGGCGCTGGAACTGGGCTCGATGCTCGATTGCGCCGAGGCGGTCACGGTGGGGGCGCGGGATCGCAAGGAATCGCGGGGCGCGCACCAGCGCCTCGATTTCACCGAACGGGATGACCAGAACTTTCTCAAGCACTCACTGGCCTACTATCACCCCAAGGAACCCCCGCGCATCGATTATCTCGATGTCGTAATCACCAAATCAAAGCCCGGGGTACGCGACTACTCAGGAGCCAAGAAATGAGCGAACGCCAAATCCAACTGGAGGTGCTCCGCTACAACCCGGAGACCGATAGCACGCCGCGGTTTCAGACCTATTCCGTACCTTGCCTGAACGAATGGGTGGTGCTCGATGCCCTGAACTACGTCAAGGACAACCTGGACCCCACCCTGAGCTATCGCTGGTCGTGCCACATGGCGGTCTGCGGTAGCTGCGGCATGATGGTCAACGGCGAGCCCAAGCTGGCCTGCAAGGCGTTCATCCACGAATACTCCGATCAGATTCGAGTCGAGCCGTTGGCGAATTTCCCCATCGAGCGAGATCTGGTCACCGTGGTCGAGGATTTCATCGCCAAGCTGGCCAGCGTCAAGCCCTACCTGATTCCGAAGGAGGACAAGCCGATCAGCGCCGGGGAGTTCAAGCAAACGCCGGCGGAACTCAAGAAATTCAAGCAATACACGCTGTGCATCAACTGCATGTTGTGCTACGCGGCATGCCCGCAATACGGCCTGGTGCCGGAGTTTCTCGGTCCGGCGGCCATCGCTCTGGCCCACCGCTACAACCAGGATTCACGCGATGGCGGGCGGGACGAGCGCCAGGAGGTGGTGGCCTCCGACGAAGGCGTGTGGGAATGCTCGTTCGTCGGCGCCTGCTCGGAGGTCTGTCCCAAGCACGTCGACCCCGCTGGCGCGCTGCAACAGGTCAAGGTGGCCAGCACCATCGACTGGTACAAAGAACACTTGATGCCATGGGTGAAGAAATGAGCCGCAAACCCTATATTCGTGAAGTTTCCAAAACGACCTGGTTTCTGAGCCAGCCTCGCTACAAACGCTACATGGCGCGCGAAGTGACCTGCATTTTCATCTTCGCCTACACCTTCCTGTTGATCGTGGCGCTCAAGCGCCTTTCGGAAGGGCCGGACGCGTTCCAGGGGTTCCTGAACGCGCTGCACAGTCCGCTGGGGGTTCTATTCAACCTGGCGGTGCTGGTGGCAACGGTGTATCACAGCACCTCGTGGTTCAACGTGACGCCGCAGGCCATGCCCATCCAGCGGGGCGAGGAGTTCGTGCCCGGCAACGTCATCGTCGGTGCCCACTACGGCGCTTGGGCGGTGATCTCGCTGATCATCCTGTTCTGGGGAGTGTGATCATGGCCAAATCCAACAAACCGATCTTCTGGGGCCTGTTCGCCGCCGGCGGCACGGTCACGGCGTTCGTGACCCCGGCGCTGGTGCTGGTGACGCTGTTCGCCGCGATGCGCTTCACGCCCGACATGTTCACCTACGAGGCAATGCACGCTTTCGCCGCCAACTGGCTGGGTAAACTGGTGATTTTCGGCGTGATCCTGCTGTCGTTGTGGCACGCCGCGCACCGGTTGCGGGTTACGGTGCACGACTTCGGCATTCGTGCCGATACGATGGTCGCCTATATCGTCTATGGGCTTGCGGGTCTGGGCACGCTCATGACGCTGGTTTACCTGTTGCGCATCTGACGGATCAAGGGTTACGCTCCACCGGTCCTGCCGTTTTCTCAACCCTGGCACGCTGCTCCCCGCGAAAGCGGGGAGCGGGCTTTTGGACCAGCGGAATTCCCGCCAGGCGGGAACGCCAAACCGTGTAAACTCAGCTCACGCTAATCCCGCCGAACGCGGCGAAGACCGGCGAAAGCGCCTCGTACTTAAGGAAGCTTTTTAATGAGTTCTCAACCTGCTACAGCGGCCCTGGTTCGGCCGCGTTCCCTGGACGAAGGCATGGTGCTGGATCCCGCGTTAACCGGGGTCGAAGCCTCGGCGGAGATCGAAAAATCGGGCCAGACGATCGAGTTCTCCGCCGATGTTCCGCTACCGGACTATCTGCAACAAACCTACTGGTGGGCGTACCTCCATCCCGCCGCGGTGCGCACCTTCGAGCGGCAATGGCTGGTCAACCTGATCCTGTGGGGCAACTTCGCCCGGCTGCGCGATGCGGCCCTGGACGAGATCGGCGCTTCCGTCAAGGGCAAGGTGCTTCAGGTGGCCTGCGTCTACGGCAATTTCACCGAACGACTGGCCCAACGGCTCGAACCCTCCGCGCGGCTGGACGTGGTGGACGTGGCGCCGGTCCAGTTGGAGAATCTGAAGGCAAAGCTCGACGACGTTTCGCGCGTCGCGCTGCACCATCAGGACTCGACCAACCTCCGCTTCGCGGATGCCAGTTACGATTGCGTCGTCGTATTCTTCCTGCTGCACGAACAACCGGAACATGCCCGCGTACAGACCATCGCCCAAGCGCTGCGCGTGGTCAAGCCCGGCGGCAAGGTGATCTTCGTCGACTACCACCGACCCGATCCGACCAATCCTTTCCGATATGTCATGGTTCCCATCCTCACCTCCCTGGAGCCCTTCGCCATGGATCTCTGGCGCAAGGAGATCGCGGAATGGCTGCCCGATCAGGCGCGCTCGGCAACCATCGAGAAGGAGACTTATTTCGGTGGGCTTTATCAGAAAGTCGTCGTCGTGCGTTAAGGCGACCGGATCGAATCCTGGCCAGCGGCGTCCAATTTGCGCGCCCGCGCCACGAAGGCATTGACCATCGTCAACGCCATCTGCGCCACCAAAGCATCGCCGAGGGGTTTGAGCCAGAACGAGCGGACCTCGCAATCCAGAGTAAACTCAATACGGCAGTGCCCTTCGGGGGTGGGCGCGAACGACCAGCGGATGTCGAAGCGGCGGAAATTCCGGTCGGCCGACGTGACGATGATGGAACGCGGCCGATCCAGTTTCGTGCGAGTGCGAAAGCGATAGGCCAGCAGACCCAAGGCCAGTTCCTGCTCGGTTTCGTAAGCGCTGGCGTCGCGACGGACGACCGTCGCCTTCCGCATCAACGGCAGAAATTCCGGATAGCGCTCCACGTCGGCGACGAGATCGAACATCCGCTCGGCGGAAACGGCAACCACGCGGCTTTCCCGATGGGATGTCTCGAACATCTGGTCTCACTCCCCACTTCCCATGCCGCGCCCTCCGTCCAGGACGTGCTTGCGGGCATTTCATGGGGTGATAGTAGCCGATTCCACCGTTCCGTACCTGGAGTTGGTGCCTGTCGCGATCCGCGGACCGGCTTGATGGCTTGGCTCCTGGCATAAAAAAACCCGGTATCAACCGGGTTTTTTTATGCAAATCAAACCATCACGCAATAATATCCACGGCAAGTCGCTCAGGCCGTGGGTAAAAAATGGACTTTTGAAGAGAGGCTGTCTTCGATGTGCTTCCAAAGCTTGGGGAAAAGAGCGGAGATCGCGGCACCGACCGGCAGCAGGAACAACGCTGCTCCCACCAGTGCGACAATCCAAAAACCCACTAACGGAGATAGCGCCAAAACCACGATTGCAACCACTAGCATTTTGATGATGTTTCTCATGATATTCACGCAGCGGAAACCCCATCGCTCAGGACGAAGACCACTCGCGTCCTCCAAAGTTAGTTGTCAGAAATTCAGTTTCGGGCGGTGTCGCGTTCCGACAAATGCGCCGCCATCCCAAATCAATCCATCCAAAGATCGACCGAGCCCTTGCAAGCGCCCTCGCAACGTGAGGGATTTCGCTGCGGATGCTCCATAAATAAGCCATATCGCGTCCCTACGAGTGGAGTTCCAGATACTGCTTCCGAACCAGAAGTTTGATGAAGCTCCCACCACTGCCACTAGCTTGTGAAGGAGTTTAACAGAAAAAATGTTGCGATGCAATATTTATTGAGTGAAATGTCGATCAGTCCTGCTCGACGACGAGATCGCAGCCCACGCAGGGATCGAGCGCGGTAACCAGCCATTCGATGGATTGACGGATCGCCGCCGTTTCCCGACCTACCCATGCGCCCGCCAAGCCGCGAGCCAGCGGGCCTTCCGGGTGAAAATTCCACTCGGTGGGAGCCAGGATCTTGTAATCGGCCACCCGCCCTCCCGCCACGGCTACCCGATGGACCAAACGGCCGCGGGCGCACTCCACGACGCCCAAGCCAACGCCCCCGACGGTTGCCGCCGGCGCGGTCCCGGGATGCGCCTCAAGCCCGCGCGCTTGCGCGCGCATCTCGGCGAGAAGGTCGCCGCTCTCGATCATCCGCGCCACGAGGCGCGCGAACAACCCGTTGCCATGATCGGCGCGGAGGGTGGCAATCAGCGGATGATGCCACAGGCGAGCCAAGGCGCCGGTCTCATAAACGACCCCGTCGAAGTCAGGCCGGGCGCAAAACGCATGGCCGTCGTCGGCCGCCAGCCGCCGCTCCATCGCGCCGGCGTCGAATGCCGGCAACGGCGTTACCGTACTGCGCCCAAAATCGACCAAGCCCTGCTCGCGCACGCGGCGCAAGACCAGCGTTGCCGGCGTGGAAACCGCGCCCAGCCAGCGCTCGAAATCCTGGAGTTCCTCGAAGGGCCAACGCTCGCCCGGAGCCAATCCGCAAATCGACTGGTAAAGACAATTTTCGACGCCGTCGAGCAGCACGCCGAGTTCGGTCCGATCCGGCGCCAGGAACGAACCGCCGACGCGATTCCAGACAGGGTGGGGGAAAAGCGCGGGCCGCAGGGCAGACAAGAGTTGACGCAGTTGCTTCAGGATTGCGAAGGAGGGAGGGGCGCCGAGACCGCGCGGCCAGTCCAGCAGGAGACGCCATGCGGTTTGTTCGAGGGCTTCGGCCGCAACCAGGAACCGGCGGGCCGCAATTTGCGGGTGGGCCGGAGCAACGCCGAGCGCGGCCTCGGTGGCGGCGAGACCGGCGACCGCCTGGGCGACGCCGCACAGGCTAAACAGGCGCGGCAGGAAGGCCATGGCGGCATCGATATCCCGCCCGGCCAGCGTGGCGCTCGTCGCCACCGGTCGCGTCGAACTCAGATCGACCGCCACGACGACGCCATCCCGCGCCACGACCCGGACGCGCAGGCCACCTTCGAGGCTGCCGGTTGCCTCGCCCATCCCGGATGTCAGAATGCCCGCCACCCGAACAGGAAAACGCGACGGTTTCGGCGCGGTGGCACCGACCCGGCGGCATTGGCCCTCATGCCGCTTCGCTGTCGCGAACCATGCCGGCAAACTCCTCGAACAGGCGATAAATCTCGTCCGCTTCCTCGGCTGCGACCTTTGCCACGGCGTAGGCGCGCGCCTGGAGGATCAGGTAATCGCCCACCGTGACTTCTTCCGAAAGCAGCAGCAAACTCACCTCCAGCCGTTCGCCGTAGCGCTCCACCACGGCGTTCGAGCCGCGGAGTTCGACAACGCGGGCCGGAATGGCGACGCACATCGGCTAGACCGCCGCCACTGGCGCCGAAAGCCGCCGTTCGGGGAAAAAACCGAGCCCGCGCAATTCGTCCGCCAGACATTCCACCGCCCGATCGACGGCGTCCGCCACATCGGGCGATAACGCGATGCCCAGATCCAGATCGGCCGGCACCACGCCAACGAGGGTCAGGGTGGCCGGCGCTTCACCGGTAAGCGCCAGGGTCGCCAGCACGTCCGCCAAGCCGAGTTGGTGGGGCGAATACCGGGTCTGGAACAGGGCGGGCACCTCGGCATCGGCGAGCCTGACCACCGACGCCGGCGGCGCGCCGGTCCGGACCGCGTCGCAAATCAGCAGATGATCGCAGCCGGCGAGGGTATCCAGCAGGTCCATGCCGGCGGTGCCGCCATCGACCACCTCGACTCCCGCGGGCATGGCATAGCGATCGGCAAGCGCCTCGATCACCCGCACGCCGACCCCCTCGTCGCGCAGCAGAATATTCCCGAGGCCCAGGACCACAATTTTCATCCAAACGCCCTGACCTGGACGATGGATCTCCGCTCGGTATCGACGAGGTGAATCGCGCAGGCCAGACAGGGATCGAAGGAATGCACCGTGCGCAACACTTCCAGCGGCAGTTCGGGATTGGCCACCGGATTATCGAGCAAGGATGCCTCGTAAGGTCCCAGCGCGTCGGCGTCGTCGCGCGGCCCGGCATTCCAGGTGCTGGGCACCACCGCCTGATAGTTCTTGATCTTGCCGTTCTCGATCACGGTCCAGTGCGACAGCACCCCGCGCGGCGCTTCGTGATAACCGAAACCGCGAATCTCGCCCTTGGGAAACACCGGACGATTGAAGGTGGCGAAATCACCCTTGGCGATGTTGTCGATCAGCAGTTGCCATTGATTTTGCAGCGATTCCAGCAGCACCGCGCAGCGCACCGCGCGGGCGGCGATACGGCCGATGGTCGAATGCAGCGCCTCGACCGGAATTGGGGTCCCCGCGACCGTGCTGGCGATCTCCAACACCCGGCTGAGATGGCGCTTGGTCGGCTCGTGCCCGGCGGCGACCATGGCCAGCACGTTCGACAAGGGTCCCACCTGGACGCGCTTGTCGTAAAAAGTGGGCGCCTTGACCCAGGAATATTTACCGTCGTCCTGGAAGGCGGTGTGATGCGGGTGCGTCTGGCCGTCGTAGGGATGGCGAGCCTTGTCGTCGCCCTTGTATTGGTACCAGGCGTGTTTGACGCTTTCCTTGACCCCGTCGCGGAAGAACCCGTCCTGATAGCTGGTGATCGGCTTGAACGTCTTCAAGTCGCCCTTGGCGATATAACCGCCGGGCAGCTCGAAGCGGGTTCCCTTGGTATCGAGCGGCAGATCGGGCACCGACAGATAATCAGTGACGCCCGCCCCGTACCGGGTCCAGTCGGCGTAGAGCGCGCCGACCGCCGCCACGTCGGGGATCATCGCCTGATTGACGAATTCGCCGAGTTTGTCGATCTCCGCCTTGATGGCGAAAAGCCGCTCCAGCGTCAGGGTGGACTGGCTGTCCGGGTTGATGGGGTTGGCCACGCCGCCGACGGCGAGATTCTGGATATGCGGCGTTTTCGAACCGAGGATGGCGACGATCCGGTTGGCGGTCCGCTGGTATTCGAGGGCCTGGAGATAGTGGGCCGCGGCCAGCAGATTGACCTCCGGCGGCAGCTTCATCGCCGGGTGACCCCAATAGCCGCTGGCGAATACGCCAAGCTGTCCGGTGCCGACGAACGCCTTGAGTTTTTCCTGGATCTGTCGGATTTCCGGCAGACCGTTGCGCCGGTAGTCCGAGAGGGTGGCGCCCAGCTTGGCGGCCCCCTCGGGACTGGCCGAGAGCGCCGAGACGATGTCCACCCAGTCCAGCGCCGCCAGTTGATAGAAATGCACGATGTGGTCGTGGACGCCGTGCGCCGTGATGATCATGTTGCGGATATATTGGGCGTTGAGCGGCACTTCCAGATTCAGGGCATTCTCGACCGCGCGCACCGACACGATGGCGTGGACCGTGGTGCAAACGCCGCAGATGCGCTGGGTGAACACCCAGGCGTCGCGCGGATCGCGGCCCTGAAGGATGACCTCGATGCCGCGCCACATCTGCCCCGACGACCAGGCGTTGCTTACCTTGCCATTGTTGACCTCGCAATCGATCCGGAGATGGCCCTCGATGCGGGTGATGGGATCAATGGTTATTCGGGTCACGACGGCCTCCCATGGGATTCGGCGGCGCTGCCGTGCAATACCGGCAGGGTTTTGATGAACAGTAGATACAGCATGATTTCCAGACAAACGATGCCGATGGTGATCATCAGCTCCGGCGCGGAGGGGAAATAGGTCCAGCCATTACCGGGCTGCACGGCCATCAGATAGGAATTGAGCCGGTACAGCGAACCGCCGGCCAGCAGACTGATCGCCGCCAGGAACTGCCAGCGCTGGCTGGCGCGGCGGCGCGAGAGGAGTACGAAGATGGGCGCCAGGAACAGCGCGGTTTCGATCAGGAACAGGTTGGCATCCCAGTCGCCGGCAAAGGCCAGCCCCAGATGGCCACGAACGGCCAGATCGCCCCAGCGCAGCACCAGGAAACCCGCCAGCAAGCCAGCCACGACCCGCGACAACCGCGCGAACAACGCCACGTCGGATGGGGTCTTGAACGCCCGTTGCGCCAGCGTGGCCTCCATCATCACCACCCCGTAGCCCATGGTCAGCGCCGAGATCAGGTACAGCAGCGGCAACCATGTGGTGTACCACAACGGCGAAAGCTTGGAGCCCAGAATCAGCAGCACCGAACCCAGCGAGGACTGGTGCATGGTCGGCAGCAGCACCCCGAGCGCGATCAGAACGTACATGTACCGCTTCAGGAAAGCCTGCAGGCGGTCCAGACGGAACCGCTGCTTGAACTCGGACGGTATGCGCTCCAGAAACGCCGGCCAGAACTCCAGCCACAACACGGTGATGTAGGCCATCACGCACAGCGCCACCTCGAAAATCACCGAGTTCGGCTGGGCATACCAGGGCAGCAGCAGGTTGAAGGCATTCCAGTAGCGCCCCAGATCGATCATGACCGCCAGACCGGCCAGCGTGTAGCCGAACACCCCACCGAGCAGAGCGGGCCGCATCAGCGGATGGTAAGCCTTGCGGTTGAAGATGTAGACCAGCAGCGCCATGGCGAAACCGCCGCAACCGAACGCCGTGCCGATCACCACATCCAGCACCACCCAGGTGCCGATGGGATAGCCGTTGCTCATGTTCGAAACGTCGCCCATCCCAAACAAAAAGCGGCGCAGGATGAAATACGCCCCGATCAGCAAGAAAAGGCCGAGAATCAGGAACGGTTTGGTGACAACTTTGCCGCCGAGTGGCCGATGGGTGATCGCCGTCATGATGGCCGCTCCTCATCGTTCTTCCGTTCGTCGCCAGCCTTCGCGCCGCGCCGGGCCAGGACCACCAGCCCGCCGAGCAGGGCCAGCGGCGCGATCATGCCCTTGTAGAGCGTGTGCTGCATGCCTTCGGACACCGAAGCAAAGGAATGATCGGGCAGCTCGGGCAACCCCAGCTTTTCGTGGGGCACGCCGGTCAGGTAGCGCACCTGGGTGCCGCCGCTTTCCTTTTCACCGTAGATGTGTGGTTGATAATGGCCGACCGGCGCCACCTGGCTCGGCCGGTCGCCACCCAGCAGACCACGCGGAAACTCGTACTGCTCGCCGGGCGTTAGCGCCAACCGCCGTTTTGCCTCGGCTTGCAGATCCTCGACCCAGCCAAAAAGCGAGGCTCCGGTCGGGCACACGTCGCAACAGGCCGGAATCCGGCTCTTCTTCCACAGTTCGGTGGCCGAGGTGCCCGCCTGCTCCGACGCACCGTCCGATTTGGAAAACAGGGGGTTGTCCTTGATCAGGTGATGGCAAAGCTGGCACTTGGCGATCCGGCCGAACGGCTCGTCGAACTGGTACTGGGGCACGTTGAACGGGCAGCCGTAGACGCAGTAGCGACATCCGATGCAGGCGTCCGGATTATGGGTGACGATGCCGGTGACGGGATTTTTTTGCATCGCGCTGACCGGGCAGACCGAGATGCAGGAGGGATCGACGCAATGCAGGCAATGGCGCTTGACGAAGGCGTAACCGTTCACCTCGCGATCTTTCTCGGCCATGGTACCGTTCTGGTAGACGCGGATCACGTTCAGCGTCTTGCCGGAGATGTCCAGCGGCGTATCCCAGGTGCCCTCGTTCCACCCCGTCAGGGATTGCGGTTGTTCGACCGGCATCCCATTGGCTTCCTTGCAGGCGGCGACGCAGGCTTTGCAGCCGATGCATTGCGTCGAATCGTACAGCATTCCGACCGCTTTGGGCGGCAAGGTTTTCGGCTCGCGCGGGGCGAAGGGCGCGGCGGACTCCGCGACCGGCGCGGCGGCGGCGGTCGCAACCGCGCCGGCGGCGCCGCGCAAGAATTGTCTGCGGCTCATCACCATGGCGCTTACCCTCCCTGGCCGCCGTCGCGATCCGAGTCGGCCTTGCCGTCCATGCCGCGCAGGGCCATGGCGCCGGCGCCCACCGCCAATCCAGCGACGCCGGCGACGACCGCGGCGGCGGCTGGGCTGATGCCCTCCCCCTTGGGCGCGTTCACCACCGGGAAAGCGGTCGGCGGGGCGTAGGTCTGGACCTTGGCGAGCGCGTGAATCGGCTTGGTGAAGCCGATCCCCTGCTCGGTGCAGCCAAAACAGGGATGGCCGATGCCGACCGGCCAGGTTCCCTCGCCGACATCACCGAAGCCGATAGCCGGGCAATTGGCATGGGTTTCAGGCCCCTTGCAGCCGATCTTATAGAGACAGAATCCCTGCCGGTGGCCGTAATCGCCAAATTCCAGGGCGAAGCGGCCGGCGTCGAAGTGCGGACGACGCTCGCAGTTTTCGTGAATCAGCCGACCATAGGCGAATTTCGGCCGATTCTTGCCGTCCAGGGCCGGCGGCTTGCCGAAGGTCAGCAGATAGAGAACGGTGGAGAGGAAATTGTAGGGATTGGGCGGGCAACCGGGAATGTTGATCACGGTCTTGCCCGGTAACACCTCATGCACCGATTTGGCGTGAGTCGGATTGGGATCGCTGGACGGAATGCCGCCCCAGGAGGCGCAGGAACCGATGCCGACGATCGCCGCCGCCCCTTCCGCCGCTTCCTTGACCGCTTCGAGAATCGGCTTGCCGGCAACCATGCAGTAGACTCCGCCGTCCTTGGTGGGGATCGAGCCGTCCACCACGAGCACGAACTTGCCCCAGTTCTCCTTCATCGATTTCGCCTTGAATGCTTCGGCCTGATGGCCGGCGCCCGAGCACAAGGCCTCGTGGTAGTCGAGGGAGATCATGTCGAGAATCAGCGTTTCGAGCGTCGGGTGGTAGGCGCGCAGCAGCGACTCGGTGCAACCGGTGCATTCCTGCGCCGACAGCCAGATGACGGGGGGACGCCTGGCCGCGGTGGCGGCTTCCGCGATCCGGATACCCATCAGGGACGACAACCCCAAGGTGGCAGCGACCCCGGTGCAGTATTTCAGGAACTGACGACGGGTGAGACCGCCCAGCCCTCCCTCGTAGCTGTCGAGACTCTGGACGGCACGGTCAAGTTCGGTATCGCTGACAAGGTTCATTACCCATTTTCCCCCGCAAGGCTAGGCCACTGACATAAAAGTTAATGGCGGGAAAATCGGGCGATTTGACGATCATCAATTTTCTTGGAATTTTTTTCGAGGGCGCCCGGCGACGTCTAGTCCAGCAGCGGAGGCTTGATTTCATGCAGAAGCGAACTGGGTCGAGTGACGAAAACGGTACGACCGGAAAAGCGGGCCACGCCATCTTCCTCAAGCCGGCCAATGATTCGGGACAGGGTTTCATGCCGCGCGCCGATCATGGAGGCGAGATCGCGCCGCGACAGGGGCAATTCCATCACATGGCTGCCATCGGTGGCGGTACGCCCATGGCGATTCATCAGGACCAGCAGCAGGTGAACGAACTTGGTGCGATTGGACAGCGTGGCGTTCTGCACGAGTTTGGCGTGCGCGTCATTGAGATCGCTGGCGACGCGACGCACGAATTGCAGCCCCAGGGCCGGATTTTTGGCGAGCAGCGCCTGAACGGTCGGCTTATCGATGAAGCAAACCTTGCTCGGTCCGAGCGCCTCGGCGCTGGAACAGCGACTTTCTCCCAGAAGAAGACCGCGATAGCCCAGGGTATCGCCGGCATAGGCGAGATGGAGGAGCACCGGATTTCCCGCCGCGTCGATCTTGCGAATGGCCGCCGTGCCCGAGGCGATGCAATAGATGCCATGGCTTGGCTCCCCCATCGAAAAAATCGACTCGCCGGCGCGATAATTTCGGCACTTTCTGGCTCGACCGAGAAGTTCGACCTCTTCGTCGGTCAAGACGCTCCATTCGTTGCGATAGCGAAGCTGACACTCAAAACAGTTGACACCAGGCATCGTTCTGCGTCGTTCCACCATCGGCACCCTCCTCAAACTATACTTTTTTATAATCAGGTCATGGACTCGTTGGTCCGACAGGCTGGAATGTCACTGAAATGTTTTGCTGTAATTCAATACATCGTTTAACTATAGTTCAAGGATGATCGGAAGAGGGGCATGACATGCAAAAACTGACGCGGCCAATTTTCGTGATCCTCATCGCCCTGCTCGTTCTGGGCGGCTCGTTATGGGTGGTCGATCCCACCAGTGGTCTGTTTTCTCTCATGACTCCGGCGGCTTCGGCCAAGGAGGATTATCGATATGCCGCCAAACCGGTCGGGTGGGACAAACCGGCGGGGTCCTGCGTGGTCTGTCACAGCCTGGAGAAGGATGGTCCCCTGCGGGTTGCACCCGGCCTCTGGGGTATCGTGGACGCGCCCAAGGCGCGAGCCAAAGGCTATGGTTATTCGCAGGCGCTGGCCACGGCGGGCGGCACATGGACCCGGCAGGATTTGGACAGTTATCTCGCCAACCCCGACAAATTCCTGCCGGGCACCAAGAAAACGATCATCGGCCTGCCGAACACCCAGGAGCGCGCCGATATCGTCGCGTACCTGGCCACGCTGAAAGACTGAGCGATCCACATACCCGCCAGGTGGCTCTCGCCGAGTTGCTCGCTCCCGCCCGGCGGCCACCCGCCGGGGAAGGCCCATCATAGCGACCCCCGCCATGCACGAGTTCTCGCTCTGCGAAAGCATCGTCGAAACCGTCGCCAGTCAGGCCCGCCGGCAGGGTTTCAGTCGGATACGGCGGGTCTGGCTGGAAATCGGGGTGCTGGCCAACGTCGAACTGGAAGCCCTCCGCTTCGCCTTCGAGGTCGTTCGCCGGGATACCATCGCTGCGGAGGCCGAACTGGACATCGTCACCCTGCCCGGCCGCGCCTGGTGCCTGGATTGCGCGCAAGAGGTGGAGGTCAATCAATTTTTCGATCCGTGTCCGCTTTGCGGCGGCCACCAGTGGCGGCTCGCGGGCGGCAATGAAATGCGGATCAAGGAGATGGAGGTCGATTAAATGTGCGCCACCTGCGGTTGCGGCGAAAATGATTTGCTTATCCACCCCCACGTTCATGCTCATGCTCATGCTCATGCTCATGAGCACGAGCATGGCGATCTTTCCCACGGCCACATCGGCGAAGGACGGCGGTTGACCCTCGAACGGGACATTCTGGCGAAGAACGCGGAGTTCGCCGCCGGCAACCGGCGGCTGTTCGCGGAACGGGGCGTGTTCGTATTGAATCTGGTCTCCAGCCCCGGTTCCGGCAAGACCCTGCTGTTGGCTGGGACGGTTCGGGTACTGCGCGACGAATTTCCCGTCGCGGTCATCGGGGGCGACCAGCAAACCGCCAACGACGCCGAGCGCATCCACGCCGCTGGCGCGCCGGCGGTACAGATCAACACCGGCAAGGGCTGCCATCTCGACGCGCACGGCGTCGGTCATGCCCTGGAACAGTTGCCGCTGCCGGAGGGTGGCGTCCTGTTCATCGAAAACGTCGGTAATCTGGTCTGCCCGGCGGATTTCGATCTCGGCGAGGCGTGCAAGGTCGTCATCCTGTCGGTGACCGAGGGCGAGGACAAGCCGCTCAAGTACCCCAACATGTTCGCCGCCGCCGGACTGATGTTGCTCAACAAGACCGATCTGCTGCCCCACGTCGAGTTCGACGTGGCCCGTTGCCTGGACTACGCGCGGCGGGTGAACCCGGACATTCAGATCCTGCAACTGTCCGCCCGCACCGGGGACGGCATGGAAGCATGGCTGGACTGGGTGCGGCGGGGCCAGCGCGCCGCCCTGGCGCAACGGGTCGGCCGGCTGGAAACGGAGCTGGCCGCGGCGCGGGCGCGGCTGGCGCGAAGCGGCGGTTGATCCGGTAGCGCCGGCATCCCGCCGGTCGAACGAGAACCATCATGCTCCAGCGCCGCGCGATCCGGATACGCGGCCAGGTACAGGGCGTGGGATTTCGCCCGTTCGTCTACCGGCTGGCGATGCAACGCGGCTTGAGCGGCTTCGTCCGCAACGACGGCGCGGGGGTGGAAATCGAGGTTCAAGGCGCTCCGGAAACGCTCGAGGATTTCCTGAACGCCCTGCGCCAGCCGCCGGTGCTGGCCCGCATCGACGCATTGCGGATGGAGGAATTGCCGCCGCTCGACGGCGCAGGGGTTTTCGCCATCGCCGCCAGCGGCGGCGGCGCGGTGACGGCGGACATCACCCCGGACATGGCGATTTGCGCCGCCTGCCTGGGGGAACTGTTCGATCCCCGCGATCACCGCTGGCGTTATCCCTTCATCAACTGCACGGACTGCGGTCCCCGCTACACCCTCACCGCCGCCCTGCCTTACGACCGCCCCAACACCAGCATGGCGGGCTTCGCCCTGTGCCCGGCCTGCGCGCGGGAATATCACGACCCGGGCGACCGCCGCTTTCACGCCCAGCCGAACGCCTGTCCGGTCTGTGGTCCCCGGCTGACCTGGCGCGATGCCGGCGGCGAGCCGGTGGCGGTGGCCGACGCGATCACCGCCGCGATGGCACGGTTGCGGGCCGGGGCGATTCTGGCGATCAAGGGACTCGGCGGCTTCCATCTGGTCTGCGACGCCCAAAACGCCGCCGCCGTGGCCCGCCTGCGCCAACGCAAGCAGCGCGAGGCCAAGCCGTTCGCGGTGATGGCGGCCAACGTGGCTTCGCTGGCGCCCTGGGTCGCGGGCGACGAAGCGGAATGGCGGTTGCTGGAATCGCCGCAACGGCCGGTTGTGCTGCTGCGCCAGCACCTGCTCTCCCCTCGCCCCCCGGGAGAGGGGTCGGGGGTGAGGGTGCCGCTCTCCCCTCGCCCCCCGGGAGAGGGGTCGGGGGTGAGGGTGCCGCTCTCCCCTCGCCCTCCGGGAGAGGGGTCGGGGGTGAGGGTGCCCCTACCCGGCATTGCGCCGGGCTTGGCGCACCTGGGCGTCATGCTGCCGTACACCCCGCTGCACTATCTGCTGTTCCACGAAGCGGCCGGGCGACCCGCGGGCACGGCGTGGCTGGAACAGCCCCAGTCCTTGCTGCTGGTCATGACCAGCGCCAATCCCGGCGGCGAGCCGCTGGTAATCGATGACGAGGAAGCAGTGGAGCGATTACGCGGCATCGCCGACGGCTTCGTCACTCACGATCGGGCGATTCTGGCGCGCTGCGACGACAGCGTGGCGGCGTTCGATCATCCCCACCCTCCCCCTTCAAGAGAGAGGGAACCTTTTTTCATCCGCCGCGCCCGCGGCTACACCCCGCAAGCCATCCGCCTGCCCCAGGCCGGTCCCTCGGTGCTGGCACTGGGTGGTTTTCTCAAGAACACCCTGTGCCTGACCCGCGACGACCGGGCTTATCTTTCCCCCCACATCGGCAGCCTCGACAACGCCGCAACCTGCCGGGCGCTGGAGGAAGCGATGATGCATTTGCAGGACATCCTGCGAATCGTGCCGGAGCGGATCGCCCGCGACCTGCATCCGGATTTTCCCAGCAGCCGGCTGGCCGCGACGGTGGCGGTGGAACGGGGCCTGCCTTGCGTCGCCGTGCAGCACCACCACGCCCACATCGCGGCAGTGATGGCGGAGCATGGCCTGCGCGAACCGGTGCTGGGGTTGGCGCTGGACGGGGTGGGACTGGGGTCGGATGGCGGCATTTGGGGTGGAGAACTGCTCTGGGTGGATGGCGCGCGCTTCCAACGGCTCGGCCACCTGCGCCCCCTGCCCATGCCCGGCGGCGACCGGGCCGCCCGCGAACCCTGGCGGCTGGCGGTGGCGGCGTTGCATCGGCTGGGGCGGGACGGGGAGATTCTTCGCCGGTTCGGCCCCCGGGCGGCATTCATCCAGCAGATGCTGGAGCGGCGTCTCCACACTCCCGAAACCAGCAGCGCCGGCCGATTGTTCGACGCCGCCGCCGCCATGCTGGGCGTGCGCGAGGTCAACGACTACGAGGGTCAGGCGGCGATGGAATTGGAGGCGCTGGCCCACCGCCACGGGCCGGCGCCTGCGCTGGCCGAGGGATTCCAGCTCGGCGACGACGGCGTGCTGG
Organism: Candidatus Competibacter sp.; assembly: GCA_031732855.1. Taxonomy (GTDB): domain Bacteria; phylum Pseudomonadota; class Gammaproteobacteria; order Competibacterales; family Competibacteraceae; genus JAVMKJ01. Next base: position 415 of record JAVMKJ010000235.1, on the reverse strand, counting down.
ATTTACTGCCGCTGCTGGACTGGCTGGCCGACGGCGTGGAACCGGGCGCCGGCGCGGCCGGTTTTCATGCCACCCTGGCGCTGGCCCTGAGCGAGTGGCTGGAACGGGCGGGTGTAAAACGCGGCATCCGGCGCGTGGCCTTGGGCGGCGGCTGTTTCCTGAACCGACTGCTGGTCGCGCAACTCCAGACCCGTTTGGAAACGGCCGGCTGGCGGGTGTTCGCCGCCCGCCAGGCGCCGCCGAACGATGGCGGCCTGAGTCTGGGCCAGGCCTGGGTGGCGATGCGGGCCGAGGCGTCGGGGGATTAGGAACCCGTACAAAAACTCCCCTCTCCCTCCGGGAGAGGGGTTGGGGGTGAGGGCAGCAGTTTCAAAGGCTTACCCCCTCACCCTAGCCCGACCCCCTCGCTTCGCTC
>JAVMKJ010000234.1:0-8671 GCA_031732855.1 Candidatus Competibacter sp. | reverse complement strand
ATCTCGTAGGTACAGGCGAAAGCCGCCGCCTGCACGCGGTAGAGATCCTTGGGATCGTTGGGATCGCGCACGAGGGCATCGCCCGGCTTCGCCACCATGGCCTCGCCCCAGGGCGCGGTGAAGCTGAAGCTGCCGTCCTGGTCGCGCACGAGGGCATAAAGCATATCAACGCCGCGCGGCCGGTACGGCGCCCAACCCTCGCCATCCGGCGGACCCAGCGGACCCTCGTAGCGCTCGGCGAACTTGCCGGCGCTCACCAGGTATTGCTCGTGACCGGACGATTCGCAGCGGTTGCGCACCACCCGGTCGCCGGTCGCCGCCGGCTGGCTTTGCGTCTCCTTCCCTTCGCCGGCGATGACGGTGACCACGATTTCCCCCGGCACCGCCGGCCGGGCGTCGACCGGCCTGGACTTGCGCGCGACGCCGACCCGCCCGTCCTGCTCCGCCCGTGCAAACAGTGCCTCAACGTCCATTGCGTTCTCTCCCCATGCCGGCAGGATGACACCGATCATAATCGCGATAGCCGTCGCGGCCAAACGAGCAAACCGCATTTTTATCCTCCGATTCGATCATGGCTTCATTTTATGCGAATGGTTTTGAATCAGCAGCATCCCGGCGTCGATGGGCACGACGTCGATCATGCCTGCCACTCGCGCCGTCCTTACCATGCGCGCCGTACGGCCATTTTCCGCGTGCGCATTTCGGCCAGCTCGGCCCTCGTTGGCTCTGCAGGTGCCTTCCTTGCCGTTGAGCCCTGGCATGCCCAGCTTTCCTCCCTTGCTTGTGGCGCAGCGCGACCACCTGCCAGAGATCGGAATTAGAGCACCGTCGGCACGCTGCCGCAGACGGTCGAGAGTGGAATCATCGCTCATTGGCAGCACATCAAACTCCAAGTATCACGTGCGGCATGGTGTTCCTCCAGAAAAGGGGATCATTGGAGATCGAAGTCCGGGTTTTCCCCGAGGTCGGGGATCCTTGCGACATAGCCGATGTCGCCCATATCGCGTGGAACCGCCGACTCGTAACCGGACAGGCCGACCTCTTTTCGGAGGGCATTGAGCCGGTTCATCCAGCCCTTGAGGAACACGGCGAGCTTTGGATTTTTCACGATCAGCCGCTCGTAGTAGGCCTCGCGCGCGTCGCAATAGGCGTTGAGGGTGGCGCCGAGGTCGCAGGTGTCCGCCGCACTTTGCGTGGCCGAGCCAAAATCGCCGTCGACCCCGCAACCCAGACTCTGTTGCAGAAAGCGTATCGCCCGGCCGACGCCCATGTTGACCGCCGTGTCGAACTGCACGAGGTCGAGTTGACGTTGCAGCAGGTCGCAGCGCGGCGGCAGCCAGTAGCCGGCTTCATAGATCGCTTCCATTTCGGCGTTCCCGAGCTGCCGAACGTCCCGTTTTGGCAGGCCTTGCCGCGTTCGCCACGCGTCGTAGACTTTTTGCGTGACCCCCTTGTTGGTGGCCCCGCCCGGATCGTTCGGGTGATTCACGTAGCCCCCTTCCCAGCGAAGGATAAAGGGTAGCGAGGCTTTGAAGGCAGTGGTCGACATGGCGATTCTCCTCGGCGGTGGTCTGGCAAACTGATTTCGAGGGGTCAGGACACCTCGTTGTCCCCGCACGCTTCAGGATTGCTCCACGGCGGGATAGAGGCGTTTGAATGGCAAATGCGGTGCCAACCCGCCAGTCGATCCTGCCCCCAGATGACGCCCGGTTCGATTGGGAGCGCCCTCGACCGCTGGCGGGCGCGGCGCACGTATGGAAAGGCATCGCCATCAGGCAGAAACCGCGCAACCGCGCGCAATCCTGGCGGCCAGTTCAATCGCATTTCATTAACCCAGGCCGGCCCGTTATCCCAATGAATCTGTCTGCAACATGACCGCTTTCAAGGAGACAAGATGTTTCACGATGAAACGCGCGGAAGCTCGTCTGTTTCAACAATTGACGATCTGCCCCGTTTCCCTCCCGCCCATCGCCTTCCGCACACTCTCGCGTAGAACGCCATTTCCCTAAATGGGCTGAATAAATACCCCCGAACAGCCTTCAACAGTAAAGGGGTACCGCTCGCTCCAAATGCTTGGCTTTGAATTTGCTCCCGGATTTCGCGCGGGGACGCCGCCGTGTCCTCGATCGCGACGCGCAATTCGCGAATCATCCTTCATCAATCCACAGGAGACCGCCATGACCAAGAGCGCGCTTTGCATCGGCATCAACAATTATCCCGGCACGCACATGGACTTGAAGGGCTGCGTGAACGACGCCAGCGACTGGGCGACCGAACTGGCCGCTCGCGGTTTCACGGCGAACAAGCTGCTGGACGCGCAGGCGACCAAGGCGGCGATGGTCGACGGCTTCAAGACCCTGATCGGCGGGGCGGCCAGCGGCGATGTGGTCGTCATCACCTACTCCGGCCACGGCACCTACGTGCCCGATCTCAACGGCGATGAGATCGACGGCCTCGATGAAGGACTGTGCCCCTACGACCTGCAAACCGGCGGCGAGGCCTTGCTCGACGACGAGATCCACGCGCTCTTCAACGCGCGCAAGGCCGGCGTCCGCCTGGTGCTGATCTCCGACAGTTGTCATTCGGGCACGGTGACGCGCACTGCAACCGTGGATCCCGACGCCGACGCGGCATCGCGTCCGCGCTTCATGCCCATGGGCAACTGGCTGCCGGCGGACAGGCTGCCACGCGGCGCCAGCGGCAACCCATTGGCATCGGTGGCGGTCACCTCGGGAACCTCGCCGTTCGCCAGCGCCCTGTCGCGCGGCGTGGGCGATCTGCTGCTGGCCGGGTGCAAGGAAGGACCGAACAACTACAGCTATGACGCCGTTATTCAGGGCCGCCCCTGCGGCGCCTTTACCTACTACGCGCTCAAGGCGTTGAAGACCCTGAAGCCCACCGCGACCTACGCCGACTGGCACGCCGCGATCAACCCCGGCTTTCTGCCGTCGGCGTCCTACCCGCAAAGCCCGCAGATCGTGGGCAATGCCGCCGCCCGCCAGCGGAAGATTTTTTCCTGACGCATCCTGATAAGGAAAATCCTCATGTCCCTTCGCACCTACCGTATCCGCGGCACCCTACGCAAGCTCGACCCGCGGACCGTAACAGGGATCGACAACATTGCCATTACCTCAAGCCGCCGTTTGATCCCTGGCAGCGCCCGCGACGGCGCCACGGACGAACTGGTGGTCGCCGCCGACGAGGTGGCGCGCGTCGAACTGGAGAACGGTTTCGTGCTGTGGACCCGGGCGAGCGACCTGGTGCGGGAACACGGCCAGCGGGCGCTGGGGCGGGACGGCGACGAGGCCTGGGAATTCGGCGGACTGGCGCCGCGGCGGGGAACCTCGCGCGACGAGCGTGGGTGGCTCGGGCTGGGCATCAGGATACTGGATTTTTTCGGAGTGGATCTCGCGGGCATGGCCGCCAAAACGCTCGGCGCCAAGCTTGAGGAGAAGCAGCTCAAAGGTAACCCCGGCTTCCACCGCTGCGACCTGGGCGACACTTTCGCGCTGAATCCGGCCCCGACGGCGGAAGCGATTCCGGCCGACCAGGGGCCTATCCTCGTTTTCCTCCACGGCACCGCTTCCAGTTGCCAAGGCAGCTTCGGCAAGCTGTGGGACGCCGGCAACCCGGACGGCAAGACGGCACGGACGCGGATGAAGGCGCTTTATGGCGATCGCGCCTTCGCCTTCGAACATCGCTCGCTGACCGAAAGTCCGATCCAGAACGCTCTCGATCTCGCCCGTGCGCTACCCACGAAGGCGACGCTCGACCTGGTCAGCCACAGCCGGGGTGGGCTGGTGGGCGAACTGCTGTGCCTCGGCCAGCGGAAAAAGGATGGCGACCCGCTGCTGCCGGAATTCATCGGGAAGCTCTTCGCCGCCGACCGCATCATCGCGGAACAGCTCGGCCTGTCGGCGCTCGACACGGGGGCGGCGAAAGACCGGAACGCGGCCTACGAGGCCGACCGCAAGCAGCTCGTCGAACTGCTCGCGCTGCTCGAGGAAAAGAACTTCACGGTCCGTCGGTTCGTGCGCGTCGCCTGCCCGGCGCGCGGCACCACGCTGGCCTCGGGCCGGCTCGACCGCTGGCTGTCGGTGCTGAGCTTTCTGCTGGAAAAATCGACCGGCGACGGGCTGATTTCCGACGGCGCCGATTTTCTGTTCGCGGTGGTCAAGGAGCGCACCGATCCGCGCACGCTGCCCGGCCTGGAGGCGATGATGCCGGGCTCGGCGCTGACCCGCCTGCTGCATCATCCGCTGCTGTCGACCCGCGCCGACCTGACGGTGATCGCCGGCGACATCGAAGGCGAGTCGCCCTGGCAAAAGATCAAGTTGCTGGCGACCGACTGGTTCTTCGGCGCCGATCACGATCTGGTGGTGAACACCGGCTCGATGACCGGCGGCATCGCGCGGCCGGCGAAAGGCGCGCGTTTCCTGCGCGATCAGGGGCCGAAGGTCGATCACTTCAGCTATTTCGAGAACGGTAAGAGCGTCAGGTGGCTGATCGCCGGCCTGACCCGCGACGATGCCAGCGACGGCGGCTTTATGGACATCGCCGCCGCCAAGCGGGAAGAGCCGCGCTGGCGCGAGGCCGTGCGGCGCAGTCGCGCCGTCACGACGCCGCGCCCGCTGGCGGTGGTGCTGCCGGGAACGATGGGCAGCAACCTGAACGCGAACGGCGACCCGGTGTGGCTCAAATACCGCGCGCTGCTGCTGGGCGGTCTGAAACGGCTGCGCATGGGCGAACCGAACATCGTTCCGATCGACCTGATCGACGATTTCTACGGCCCGCTGCTCGAATTCCTCGCCCGGACGCATCAGGTCGAGATCTTCCCCTACGACTGGCGGCTTTCGGTGCGCGACGCCGCCCGACAGCTCGCCGACACCCTGGAGAAACTACTGCCTGTCGCCGAGCGCGCCAGGCAACCGGTGCACCTGGTGGCACACTCGATGGGTGGACTGGTGGCACGCGCGATGATCGCCGACGGGGGGCGCGGCGCTGCGGTGTGGCAGCGCATCGTCAGGCTCCCCAACAGCCGACTGCTGATGCTGGGCACGCCTAACGGCGGCTCGTACGAGGCGATGCGCTGGCTCACCGGCTTCAATCCGACCCAGGCCAAGCTCAGTCTGCTCGATATCACCCAGGGCACCGACGACATCATCAACCTGGTCCGCCAATTTCCCGGCTTGCTGGAACTGCTTCCCTTTGGGCCGAAGGACCCGGACTTCAGCGACCCCGCGCGCTGGGAAACGATCAAAAAGACCACCTCGGCGGAATGGGAGATAGCCGAAGCCGTCACCCTGCGCGCGGCGCGCGCCGTCTGGGAGTTGCTGCGCGCCGCCCCGCCCGACCCCCAACACATGCTGTACGTGGCCGGCTGCCAGCCGGCGACCGTGGTGGACTACCGGTTCGTCGAGGAGGACGACCTCTACCGCTTCGGCCGTAAGCGCCTCGGCTTCATCGCCACGCCGGAAGGCGACGGCACGGTGCCCTGGGCTTCGGGCGAATTGCCCGGGGTGAAGATGTGGTACGTGGCCGACACCGCCCACGACATGCTGTGCGCGCAAAAGCGCGCGTTGCCGGGCTATCTCGATCTATTGATGGGCGGCGACACCAGCCGTTTGTTGAAGGAAAAGCCGACGCGGACGCGGGCGGGCGGCGAGCCGGCGCTTTTCCTCTTGCCGGCGGAGCCGCCGACCGACGGCATCCCGAGCGAAAACGATCTGCGCGGCGCCAGTTTCGGCGGAGCGGGGCCGACGGCGGAGAGCGACGCGGAGCCGGACCCGACGATCATCGAGGTCAGTCTGCGTCACGGCAACCTGGCGTATGCCAGGCATCCGGTGCTGGTCGGTCACTACATGGGCGACATGATCGTCAGCGCGGAAGCGGAACTCGATTTCCGGCTGGACGGGGCGCTGTCGCGCCGGTTGCGACTCGGCCTCTATCCGGGCCCGCTCGGCACCCATGCCCTGTTCTTCAACGACAAGCCGCGAACCAAGCCGGCCGGCGCGGTGGTGATCGGACTCGGGCAGGTGGGAGAACTGTCACCCGGCCTGCTGGAGGAAGGCGCGCGCGCCGCCATGCTCGACTTTGCATTGCAGGTGGCGCGCTGGGGCGACGACCGGTTCGGTCCGGCGGATCGTCCCCGCTCGGCGGCGCTGAGTTGCCTGCTGGTCGGCACTGGCGCCGGGGGCATGCCGGCCCGCGATTCGGTGGAGGCCATCCTGCGCGCCGCGGTGGCGGCGAACAGGCGCCTCGAACAGGTGGAACTCAACCACAAGGTGATCATCGACCGGATCGAATTCCTCGAACTGTTCGAAGACGTCGCGCTCGCCGCCGCGGAAGCTCTCGACCTGGTGCTCCGGGATGGCGAACTGGCAACGTCGGCGGTTTGGGCGGCACGGTCCGTCGAGGAAGGCCAGGGTGGAGTTCGCCGGGTACGCTTCGATGAGGCGCCGGAATGGTGGCATCGACTGGAAATCACCGAGGATTCCAGGACCCGCGCCGTGCTGCGCTTCAACTTTTCGACCGACCGCGCCCGCGCGGAAGAAACTCTTGCCACCGGCCAACTGGCTCTTGCCGAAGCCTTCATACGCCAGGCCTCGCAATCGCCCAGGGCCAATCAGGAGGCGGCGCGCACCCTCTTCGAGATGTTGCTGCCGTTGCGACTGCGCGAGATGGCCCCGCGCCAGACTGATCTGGTGTTGATGGTCGACGAGCGTTCGGCCCGTTACCCGTGGGAGTTGCTGGAAGACCGCTGGAGCCAGAACGGTCGTCCGCCCGCCGTCAATGCCGGCCTGGTGCGCCAGCTCAAGACGCCCGATTTTCGCCCTCGCCCGGCCCACGCCTTTGCTGCCAGCGCCTATGTGGTCGGCAATCCGGACCTCGCCGGCTGGGAGCTGTTCGCCGACCTGCCCGGCGCGCGCCAGGAAGCCCGCCAGGTCGCCACGCTGCTCGGAGCCGACGGCTATCAGGTGCGAGACTGCATCGACGAAAAAACCGATGCCATCATCGAAGGACTGCACCGCGCCGCCTACCGCATCCTGCACCTGGCCGGTCACGGAGCCTGCGACTATCCGCTCCCGGCTGGCGCGGCCGGCGCCTGCGAGAGCTGTCGCCAGCCGACCCCCGTGCCCGAACGGAAGGTCTCGGGCATGGTGATCGGCAGGGAAACCTTCCTCACCCCCGGCGACGTGGAACAGATGCGCTGGGTACCGGAACTGGTGTTCGTCAACTGCTGCCATCTGGGCCGGATCGGGGGCGCGCGGGATGTCGACCGTGGAGCCCTGGCCGCCAACCTCGCGGTGCAGTTCATCCGGATGGGGGTGCGCGCCGTGGTTGCCGCCGGCTGGGCGGTGGACGACGGCGCGGCCACGGTCTTCGCGGAAACCTTCTACCGGCGACTGCTCGACGGCGAGTCCTTCGGCGAAGCCACCCGCGCCGCGCGCGAGGAGATCTGGCTGCGCTTCCCCGACTGCAACACCTGGGGGGCCTATCAATGCTATGGCGACCCAGGTTTCCGCCTGCGCGGCGGGGAGAGCGTCCGCGGATCCAATACGACGAAGTTCCACGCCCCCTCGGAGTTGGTGGTGGAATTGGACAACCTTGCCCGCCGCCTGCGGGTGGAGAATCCGAAAGGCGATGCGGACGAAGAGACCCGTCGCATTGAAGGTGAGATTTCCGCACTGGTCGCGCGTATTCCCGAAACACGGCGAGAAGAATGGCTGAAACGCGGGGACGTTTCCGCGGCGGAAGGCCTGGCCTGGGGCGAGGCCCGTTGCTGGCTGCGCGCGATCCAATGTCTGGAGCGGGCTTTCGGAGCCACGAAAGGCGACTGCCCGCTGAAGGCGGTGGAACAATGCGCCAACTATCAGGTTCGACACGCTGCAGCGGAGTGGCTGGCGCTGCGCCCGGCTCTCGCGGCGGCCCGGGAGAAGCGAGGCGACACCACGCGGGAAGCGAAAAAGGCCGGGAGCGAAGCGGAAAAGGCCGCGCTCGAAGCGGTGCTGACCAGACAGGCCGAGGTGCTGGCGGGACTCCAGGCGCAACATAAGGAACTCGTCAACCGTATCAACAGCGCCATCGACCAACTCGATGCCCTGTGCAAGCGCGCCCCGACTGAGGAGCGCCTGAACCTGCTGGGCGGCGCCTGCAAGCGGCTCGCTCTGGTGCAGACGAATAAAGACGCCCGCATCAAGGCCTTGGGCGACATGGCTCGCCACTATCGCGAAGCCTTTGATTTCCCGAAGGACAAGCAGGATGCCTATTATCCCTTCACCAACTGGGCGACGGCGAAATTATGCATGCTGCTCCTTGACTCCAAAGCAGACACATCCTGGCAGGCATCGCTGGAACGCGAACTCACGCACGTTGCCGAGACCGTGGCGGCCGCTCACGAGGCGGAACCCAACTTCTGGCGCGGCGCGGCCCTGGCCGACTGCCAACTGGTGCGACTGCTTGTGTTGCACGTCGCCCCGATGGCTGACGCGGAACCGCGGGCGGCGCAACGGGCCGAGGATGCGCAAGCCCTCGCGAACGAGATCGTCGACCTCTACCGGAGCGCCATCCGGCGCGGCGCCAGCCCGCGCGAGGTGTCGTCGGTCGTCGAGCATCTGGACTTCCTGATCGAGGTTGCCGGCGATGCCAGCGAGCCGTTGCGCCAAGCGCT
>JAVMKJ010000233.1:0-8736 GCA_031732855.1 Candidatus Competibacter sp. | reverse complement strand
GGATTCGAAGCGCATGAACCTGACGAACTCGCCGCTTTTTCACGGATGCGCCCAGGACATGCTGGACGAAATCCAGCGCCATATGAGACCCCGTCGCTATCGGCCCGATGAATTCATCTGCCGGCAGGGAGAAGCCGGCGACAGCCTGTTCGTCATTCAGAGCGGCCTGGTTGAAATTCTCATGCAGCGACCGGATTCACCGGTTCTGCTGGATCGGCTACGGCATGGAGACATCCTGGGCGAAATGGCGCTCATTACCGGCGAACCCCGCGCGGCGAGCGCGATGGCCGTCACCCCGACGGAGGCGCTGGAACTCGACCGGGATGCTTTCGCCGCCATCATCGCGCGCGATCCCAGGGTGCTGTTCAATATCAGCCATATCCTGATCCAACGCCAGAAACGCGGCCACGCGTGTCTCCTGCGGCAACGCAACCGCGGCGAAGCGGTCGCCGTCGTGACGGGCCGGCATACTCATGTCCTCGTGGCCGACACGATTGCGGCCATCCAGCGGATCAACCCCGAGGGAACGGCCGTGGTCGATCTGACCGGTAAGTTGCCGGTTAACAAAATTTCCCTGGATCATCAAAATATCGCCACGGTGCTGCCCAAATTGGACGGCTTGCTGGTCGATTACCGAACCGCGATCGTGGTCGTCGATGCCAACCAGCCCGATATTCATCTGCTCGTGAGAAACATGGATCGAATCGAGCTGATTCTGGAACCGCCGGAAGCCGATCGATTCCGCCGGATGCTCGGAGCAACGGCGTGCCGTATCAATTGCATCCTGGTGAACCCATCGGCGAAGAACGACCCGACGACCATCGATGGCTTTCAATTGTTGCGGGTCCTTCCAATCGCGGCCAGCCACAGCGAAATCGCATGGTTGGCACGGCATCTGACCCGAAAAAAGATCGGTCTGTCGCTCGGCGCCGGTGGAGCCAGGGGTTTCGCGCACATCGGCGTCATCAGCATCCTCGAACAGGCCGGCATTCCCATCGATTACATCGCCGGCAGCAGCATCGGCGCCATGGTCGGAAGTTTTTTGGCCATGGGCATGAACGCCGCCGGGATCGAAGCGGAGATGAAACGCATTTGGTCGCCGGAGACCGTGGCCGAACTCGATGTCTTCTCCCAGGACGGACAATCGCTTGGATTAAGCAAGGTCATGGAGGCCACGATGGGCGTCGTCGGCGACCGGACATTCGCCGATTTGCCCGTTCCCCTGACCATCATGACGGCCGACCTGAACGCGCGGCAGGCGGCGCCGATCGGCGAGGGACGACTGGCCGAAGCGCTGTGCGCCGGAATCACCATTCCGGGCATGATCCCGCCTTACGCCCGCGGATCGCAGCGTCTCGTGGACGGCATCGCCATCGTTCCGGTGCCGACGGCGGCGACTAGAGACGCCGGGGCGGACATCGTCGTCGCCGTCAATTTGCTGCACCGACACCCGGTCGCCGCCTGGCCCGCCGAAACCGTACCACCGCCGCCTTCCAATGCGAAATCATCCAGAAACCTCGATCCCGTCATCGAAACCCTGATCATGCTGCAACTGGATACGAGCGTCCGACACGCGGCCGAGGCGGATTTGGTCGTGACTCCCCGATTTCCATCCCTGAGCTGGCGGGCTTATCACATGGCCGATCCGATCCGCGATGCCGGCCACCGCGCCGCTCGAGAACAACTGCCCCGTCTTCTCGATCTCATCAGGCCGTGACGAACGCACCGTTTCACCACGACCGCGAGCGATCCCATCATCCCCAACCCAGGCCGCTGCCCTAAATCATGGAGGTCACAACAATGCCAGCCGATTTATCCCACATCATGCCGACGTCGAGCCCGATCGAAACCAAGCGGAAATTAAAAACGCCGGCGGAAGCGGTTGCCATGGTCAAATCGGGCGACCAGATTTATCTGGGGACGGGATGCGCCACGCCACGTGTCCTGGCTCGTGCTCTCGAACTGCACAAGGGCGATCTCGCCAACGTCACCCTGTTCCACTTTTTAACGGACGGCGCCCTGCCTCACGATCGGGAAACCGCCCGGACACGCTTTCAGCACCGCTGCTTTTTTGTCGGCATGGACGTCCGGGCGGCGGTCAAGCAGAGACAAGCCGATTACATTCCCATTTCCATCGCCCAGGTGCCAAAACTGATCGACAGCGGGCGTCTGGCCGCCGACGTCGCATTCGTTCAGGTTTCCCCTCCGGACCAACACGGTTACGTCAGCCTCGGGGTATCGGTCGACATCACCCGCGCCGTGGCGCTGGCCGCAAAAACCGTGATCGCCGAGATCAACCCTCACATGCCGCGAACCCTGGGGGACTCGTTTTTGCACCTGGATCAGATCCATGGTCTGGTTCCGGTCGACGAGCCCATCATCGAATACACCCATCCCCCGGCGGACGCCGTGGCCCAGCAGATCGCGCGCTATGCCGCCCGGATTATCGACAACAACTCCACCTTGCAGATCGGTCTCGGCCGCATTCCCAACGAGATGATCAAGCATCTGACCGACCGGCAGAACCTGGGCATTCATTCCGACGTCATTACCGATCCCATCGTCGATTTGATCGAGAAAGGGGTGATCACGGGCAAGGCCAAGGGTCTCCATCCGGGTCAAATCGTCACCAGCTACTGCCTGGGCACCCGGCGTCTCTACGACCTGATCGATCGCAATCCGCTGTTCGCCTTTCATCCGATCGATTACGTCTGCAATCCGACCGTGCTGGCCGGCAACCATCAACTGGTTTCGGTCACCCAGGCGTTTGCCGTCGACCTCACCGGTCAGGTGTGCGCCGATCAGTTTCAGGGTGAATTCTACAGCGGGGTCTCGACGCAGCCCGATTTTCTGCGGGGCGCCGCCAATTCCCCGGGCGGCAAGCCGATTATCTGTCTGGCCTCGACCACCGACGACGGCCAGGAATCCCGAATCCGTCCGCTGCTCAGAATGGGCGAAGGCGTGACCGTCGCCCGTTCCGACGTCCATTACGTGATTACCGAATACGGGTGCGCCTACCTGTTCGGGAAATCCATCCGGGAGAGAGCCCTGGCGCTGATCGAAATCGCGCACCCCGAGTTTCGGCCCTGGCTGCTGGAGGAAGCCAAGCGCCTCGGCTACCTCCGCCCGGACCAGACCTTGCGGAGCAGGGTTGCCTATCCCGTTCGCGAGGAACGGGAGACCCAACTGAAAAATGGGGTCAACATTTTGATCCGGCCCTCCAAAGCCAGCGACATCAACGGCTTGCAGGATTTTTTCCACCGCTTGTCCACCGACGACATTTACACCCGGTTTTTCCAGGATCTCAAATTTCTACCGACTTCCGTCGCCGAGCATCTTTGCAACGTGGATTACGAGACCGAAATGGCGTGCGTGGCCGTGACCGGCCAGCGGGAAAACGAAATGATTATCGGCAGCGCCTGTTATTTCGTGAATCCCACCAGCAATCTGGCCGAGGCGGCTTATATGATCCATCCCGGTTGGCAGGGGCTCGGACTGGGAGGAATTCTCCAGCAGTGGTTGATCGAGTATGCCCGGGTCCGGGGCTTGCGAGGATTCACCCTGGAAATCCTCACGACCAACAGCAAGATGATACGGCTGGCCAAAAGCGCGGCCACCAAGGTCTCCATCGAACGTTCGGGCGATACCTATGAAGTCGTCATGATCTTTTAGCCGCCGGCGCGCGCGCTACTCCCACGCCGCCAGATCGGCCCGCGCGATCCGAATCCGCCGCAGGATCGCCTCGCGCTGGAGATTGAACACCACCATCCCGGCGGTGATGGCGACGCCCAGCCCGATCAGGATCAGCGCCCGGCTCATGCCCTGCTCGGGATAGAAGCGGACCAGTTGCCCGATCACGTTCAGCACCAGAAACGCCACGCCGGCGTAGAGAAAGGCACGGACGCGCAGGGCGATGCCGAGGATCACCCCGGTCAGTGCCAGGACCAATGCCAGCACGAACACGCTCAACTCCGGTCGCAGGAATACGTCGAGCCCCGCGCCGGCGTAGAGCGCGCTCAGGGCCGCCAGCCGCCCGCCGTTCAGCACCTTCGGCCGCAGCTCCCGGCGATGCAGGTGCAGCAGCGCCAGCACCGTCACCGCGGCCGGGACGACGTAGAACTGCCACAGGCCGTAGCGCTCCGCCCACAGCGGCGCCCACAGATAGACCGCGCCGTTCAAGGCCAGCACGCCGAGGTACAGCGGCCAGGGATTGCGCAGCGCCCCGGCCAGCGACAGATACAGCACGGCCGCCGCCAGCAGCGCCCCGCCGGTCCAGGGCGAGGCAAGCTGCCACGGCGCGGTCGCCACCGCCAGCACGGGCAGCAGCAACGCCAGACGATACAGCGGCCGCAAGCCGGTGAACTGATGCAACAGAAACGCGGCCCCCGCGGCGACCAGCAGCGCGGCAGTATCCCACGGCGCGAACGGCGCCAGGCCCAGCACGACCAGCCGCCCGTAACCGGCCAGCAGGCCCAGCAGCAGCGCCGCCGCGTAGACCCAGTTGGGCTCGCCGGGCCGCCGCCAGGCACGAACCGCCGCCAGCCCCACCAGCAGCAACAGCGCGGCGCCCGCCGCCAGCGGATCGGCGGGAAGGCCAAAATGCCACGGCGACGGTCCCCAGCCGGCATCAAAGGACAGTACGAGCCAGGCGTGCCAGCCCAGCCACGCCAGGCTCAGGACCAGCAGCCCGCGAATCGATTCGCCCGCGACCTGCTCGAGGTCGCACAGCCGGCCGAAGCGGTCCGGGTCCGTCTCGGGATCGACCTTCTCCAGCCAGACCGCCAGCCGCCGCCGGATCGCCATGCACGCCAGCAGCAGCAATACGGTCTGCACGGCGTACCAGGGCGGCAATCCCGCCATTGCCAGCGCGAACGGCGCTCCTTCCGGCAGCCAGACGACATAACCGCCCGCCAGCGCCAGCAACAGGCCGGTTCTCAGCCAGAACGGACTTCCTCGCCACCCGCCTCGCGCCAGCGTCACCGTCGACAGCAGCAGAAGGGTCGCCGCGCAAATCGCCCAGTTGGCGTCGGCCACCAGCAGGAGCAGGCACAGGCTCGCCGCCGGCAGAACGGTCAGCCACCCGTCGAGCGCGGAACGCCAGACCTCCCAGCGGCGCGGCCCGTACCGCCAGGCCAGCAGCAGTCCCCCCTCCCATAGCGCCACCACCAGCGGCAGCCACACCAGCGGCGCGGCCAGATCGAGCAGGACGGCCAGCAACAGCGCGCCGAATGCGGCCAACAACAGGTGCGCGGTCAGACGCTCCGGCCGCAACCGGAAGGCGTGGCCGGCCGTCGCCGCCGCCAGCAGCGCCAGCCCGCTCAGCGATCCGAAAGAGCGCTCCAGCCGGAACGCGCCATCCCACAACAGGCCGCCGCTCTCCACCAGCAGCAGGCGGGCGAGCAGCAGCGTCAGAATGGCGAACGGAACCCAGAACAGCGGCGCGTCCAGCCGGTCCTGCCGCCAGGACAGCCACCGTGCCAGGGTCCGGCCATGGCGACCCCACAGCGGCGCCAGGAGGAACAGCAGGTTCAGCCAGACCAGCATCGCCGCGAACCCGCCACCCAGGGGGGACAAGCCATAACCCCGACCCCACCAGCTCCATTCCAGTACCCCACCGGCCAGCAGGCCGCTCGCGGTCAGCGTCGCCACCGCCAGCCAGGCCATGCCGGGCCACGCCGTATTGCGCAGCAACAGGAGCAGGTACAGAGCCAGCCACGCCAGCACGACGGCGGGCGACCAGACGCCAGCCATGAGCCCGACCGTCGCTCCGCCCAGGACACCGACCAATCCCAGCAATGGCCAAATGGCCGGCGCCACCGCCCAGCTCGGCCAGCGGGCGTTCCAGCGCGGCAGCACCAGATTGCCACCGATCCAGAGCGCGTAGCCCCAAGCGACAGCGATCCATGCCCCATGGCGAAGGCCAGCGCCAAACCGCGCCGTCAAACTCCAGACCAGGGCGCCCGACAGCAGCGCCAGCCCCAAGCCGCGCCATTCCGCCGCGTTCGACAGCGGCCAGGCCACCGGAAACAGGGCGACGCACAGCAGGACCAGCAGGCCCGACAGGCGCGGATCGCCAGTCAGCGCCGCCAACACCGCGCCGGCCAGCGCCAGCAGATAAAGCGACCCGCTCGCCCCGTGCAACGGCGCGCGCCAATACGCCAGCGGCGCAGCGCCTTCGGCGGCCAGCCCGACCGCCGCCACCGCCATGCCCAGACTCAGCAGCGCGTCGAGCAACGGCTGTCCCAGGGCAACCAGCGCCGGCGGCGCCAGCCAGGCCCCGGTCAACCAGACGCCGGCCGTCAGCGCGCCGAGCGCCGCCCAGGCGTGGATCGAGCCTCGGTAATGCCAGCCGGCCAACACGAACAACAGCAGGCTCAGCGCCAGCGCCGGCAACAGTTCCGGCACCGGCGGCCCCAGCAGGGACAGCGCCGGGCCGGCCGCCACCGGCACCGCGGCGACCAGCAGGGCGCAGGCGTGCAGGCTGTCCTCCACCTGCCGGCGGCCACCGATCCCACCCGGCACGGCGAACCCGAGCACCCACGCCAGCCGCCCGGTCAGCGGTCGCGCCAGCAGGCCGACGCTCGTCCGCCAGGCCAGCAGGGCATACAGCACGGCCGCCGCCCCGAGCCAGGGCAGCGTCAGACCGAGCCGGTCCAGCCCGACCAGCAGTCCCGCCAGTCCGAGCAGCATCGGTAAGGCCACCCAGCGAAACCGGTGGAAATGACCGACCAACAACAATCCGCTCAGCGCCGCCAGCCCGGCCACTCCCGGCCATTTCATCGAGGCCGCGTCCCCCAGCAACCGCAGGCCGAGATGCGTCAGACCGACCGCCCACAGCAGGGCCATGGCCTGTTCCAGCGGCGCGCGGACCAGCGAAGCCAGGCCGACTTCATGAAATTCCAGGAGGAACCGCGAGCGCCGGTCCAGCCACCACAGGAACGCCCACAACCCGAGCACCAGAATGAATTCCACCAATCCCGTGCCGGGGCCGGGAAAATAGCCGCGTTTGACCAGAACCCCGATCGCGGCGGCGGCGGCCAGCGCGCCATAGAACAATGTCCGCCGGCGCAACCCGAGGCTCAGCCACAGCAGCAACCCGCCCGCCAGCGTCAGCAGCAGGATCGGTTCCAGCCGACCGAGCAGCGTCGGCCACAGCGCCAACCCACCCAACACCAGCGCCAGCGCCACGTTCGTCAGCGCGCCGGCGACGAACACGGTTCGGCTGGCGGGCGACTGCCGGCGGTCGTGCAACCCCAGCCCGACCCACAGCGCCGCCAGCGCCAGCAGGCCGAACCCGGTCCGCAACGCCCAGCCGAACGGCATCCAGGCCGGCGCGCAGGCGACCGCCGCCGCGGCCAGCGCCACCACGCCGGCGTCGGCGCAGGCCCAGCGCGGATTTGCCTGGGGCAATGCGAGTGCCAGCCGCACCGCCGCGTAAGCCAGCAGCGCCGCCGCCGTCGCGGTGGCGAAACCGAGTTCGCCCGGTCCGGTCCACGCCAGACTCCAGACCGTCAGGCCGACCAGCAGCAGGCCGAACGTCGCCAGGCACTGGAGCGCCAGGGTTCGCGAGCGGAAACCGGCCCAGCGGCCCGATCCCAGCAACGCCAGCAACCCCGGCAGGCTGGCCAGTCCGTGCCAGGCCGGCGGCAGAAAATTCAGGATGCCGAACCCGTACAGGCCGGCCACGCAGCCGAACAGTAAATACAGCGGCGGCAGGGTTTGATACCGCCAGGTTATCCAGCCATACAGCACCGCACCCATGGCCAAGGTCAGCAACGCCGCCGGAGTGGTCTGAATGGCCACCGCCACCGCCACCACCGACAGACCATAGAGCGCGAAACTGAACCGGGACAGGAACGCATGTTTGCTCACCCATTCCTTGAGCGCGGCGTCCACCGGGAACAGCAGCCCGCACAGCGCCATCAGGAACGGTCCCGCGTAGCCGGCCGGCAGCGGTGCCGGCCAGATCCAGGTCAGGTGGACGAACGAAACCAAGGCGGCGTAGACCAGCATCCCGGCGGCGTAACCGGTCGTCAATTGTCGATCCACGAACAAGCGCCGCAGCCACTCGCCCGAGAAGGTCAGCAAGCCGTAGCCCAGCAGTCCCAGCAGGACGGCGTGCAGCGCCGCCAACGCCGGCCAGCCCGGCGCGACCAGTGCCAGCGGCGCGGCCAGTTGTATCCCCGCCAGCGCGGTCAACAACCACGGATAACGACCGTGCAGCGCCCGGTCGACGAGCGCGCTGGTCAAGGTGGCGGCCCAGGCGAAAGCGCCCAGCGTCGCCAGCGCCACCAGCACGCCGACGATGGCGAGTAATCCATCGCCAGCGGCGATCAGGCGGACCGCAACCGCCAGATCGAGCGGTCCCAGCAGCATCCCGAGCGCCAGTAACATGTTGCTGGCCACCACCAGTTCCGGGCGTTTGCGGCGGAACTGATAGCCGGCCCAAAGCAGGAAGGCGGTGGCGCCGAACAGGCTGCCGAACACCACCAGGGCGTTAGCGAAACCGCTGGTGTTGGCGATCAGAAACAGAGCGCCGGCCACGAAGCAGAAACCGCCGATGAACCAGCCAATGTTCTGCGCCAGAAACGGCGCGACCAGTTTCGGCCAGCCGGACAGAGCCTGTAGCGCCTTTTCCAGCGGACTCGGCGCGGCCGGCCGCCAGACCCGCGGGGGCCTGGAAACCGGTTCGGCCCCCCCACCCCAGCCCTCCCCCGCAAGGGGGGAGGGAGCTTT
>JAVMKJ010000232.1:0-8803 GCA_031732855.1 Candidatus Competibacter sp. | reverse complement strand
CGGCGGGCGCAACAGCGCAAGAAGGATCTCGCGGAGGCGGCGCGGCTGGAGGTGGTGCCGACTTGAAGGCGCTTGCGCGGGGATTTTGAGAAAGCTGGTTATCAGGGTCGGCAAATCCAATTCCGCGCCGTCATGCGTCGCCCGGAAGGTGGAAGCGCGGCGTGTCGGATTATAACTGATCGCGCCATGCGGGAGGCTGCCGGGGAGGAGGCCCAGTTTTTCTTCCGGCGGGGCGTCGCCGAAAAACTCGAATTCCATCCCGCTCTCCGTAACGTGGGCCTCGCCCAGGACGGAGAAGGTGTTGGCGGCCAGCTTCCAGAGTTTGTCCTGTTCCGACTGGAGGGCGAAGCGCGACGCTTCCAGTTCCCGCACCGACCGGCGCAGCGCCGCCTCGGCCGTGCGTTGCGCCGTGAAATCGCGGTTGAGAAAAATTTATTAATTTTCACGTGCGGTATATTTTTTTGATCTTGCCGTTTCGAAATGCTATTTTTTTACCGTACAGTATTAATTTAATAGGCATGTCATGACGCGGGATGAAATCACTTACGGGGCGATCGGAACGATTGCAGAACTGGGTCGGTTGACGCGCGCTCATCGCAAGAGCCGAGGACTGACCCTGGAAACGGTCTCCGGACTCGGCAATCTGAGTATGCGCTTTTTATCCGAGTTCGAGCGGGGCAAGGAGACCGCGGAAATCGGCAAGGTTCTGAAGGCGCTGCGGACGCTGGGCCTGGATGTCATCATTCAACCACGCGGTGGCGCCACTCCCGCCGCGCCGGGTCCCCGCCGCGCGCAAACTGGCGATAAGGCGTCATGATTGATCCGGATGCCCTCAACGTCTGGAGCGAGCAACGCCTGGTCGGCTATTTGTGGCGTAACTCATTCGGCCAGATCGGATTTCGCTACGACGCCGAGTGGATCGCCGCCGGTGGCTTTGCCGTATCCCGCACTCTGCCCCCGGATGCCGGTGACGCGGCGGCAGAGGAGGGCGTCGCGCATCGCTTCTTCGCCAACCTGCTTCCCGAGGGCGGCGTCCGGGAGCGCATCGTCCGTGCCCTCAGGATTCCGAACACGGATTTTGATCTCCTGCGCGCCATCGGTGGTGAGTGCGCCGGCGCGCTGTCGATCCTGCCCGTCGAACGGCAGCCTTCCGGGGAACGCCATTACCGTCCTCTAACCGATCAGGATCTGGCCAACCTGGTGGCCCGGCGCGGCCAGATTTATGCGGCTTGGCCAGCCGCCGAGCGCCCCCGGTTGTCCCTGGCCGGCGCCCAGGATAAATGTCCTATCCTGGTCCAGGACGGGGGCTATTTCCTGCCCCAGGGAGAAGCCCCCTCCAGCCACATCCTGAAATTCGAGCTGGCGGATTATCGTCATCTGCCCGCTTATGAAACCTTCACCTCGCAACTCGCCCGGACCATCGGTTTACCGGTGGTGGATATTGAGTTGCGGTCGATCGGGCGAATCCGTTATGCGGTGATTGCCCGTTATGATCGCGTGCGGGACGAACGCGGCGAAGTGCAGCGACGGCATCAGGAAGATTTCTGCCAGGCCATGGGGTACGGGCATGAGAAAAAATACCAGAGCGGAGGAGGACCTTCCTTTGATCGGTGCTACCGGTTGGCGCAGGCTGCTTCCAGAGAGCCGGCGATTGATTCGCAACATTTATTGCGTTGGCAGATTTTCAATGTGCTGGCGGGCAATTCGGATGGCCACGCCAAGAATCTTTCCCTGCTGCATCTACCCAACGGGGAAACCCGCCTTGCCCCTTTCTACGACCTGGTCTGTACCCGCGCGATCGAACGTATCGACTACCATCTCGCTTTCGATGTCGGCGGCGAGCGAAACCCCAGCCTGATCGCCAAGCCTCACTGGGAGGCGCTCGCCAGACAATGCGATATCAGACCGCGATTTCTGGGCAACCTGGTTGAAGAAACCGCGATCCGGCTACTGGATGCGGTGGCTCCGTTGCGAGAGTCCTTTGAGGAACGATCGGGCGCCTATCCGGCCTTGCGGCGCGTCGAACAGATCGTGACCCAACAATGCCGGCGCATCCTCAGGCGATGATGCGCGGGTAGCGAGCTGGGGAAGAAACCGCGTGGGTCAGCTAATATCGTCCAAATGGTTTGAATGACGCTCTCGACGGAACGACGGCAACGATGCCCGCCGCCGGCCCCATTGACCCCACGGGGCGGTCGTAGCCTGGCTGCAATCCACCGCCGAGGCCGACCTGTACTTGTCGGCCGTCACCCTGGGTGAAATTCAGGCCGGTATCGAACTGACCCGGGAGCAGGCCAATTACAGACCGAGCTGTGGTCCGCGATTCAGGCCCCGGCCGCCGCGCAGCCGACCCCCATTATCGCCTTGGCCGTTTCGGGTATGAACGATGTGTTGAACTCCCAGGGATACTCCCAAGCGGCCTTGTGGAATCGAATCCCCGCCGAGGCATGGGTTCTGATGGTGGTGATTGCCATTTGTTGCAATCTGTTGGTCGGCTATGGTTCGCGAGGCGTTGCCGAGGAAGGCGCCACATTGCTTCTGATTCTCCCGCTGGTAGTCTCCATCTCGTTCGTGCTCGTAGCGGACATCGATACTCCGCGCCATGGCGTCATCCGCGTGAACCCCCAGAATCTGATCAGCCTTGCCGAATCCTTGCGCGTGCATTAAACGGCAGTGGAAAACACCATCCACTCAAAATCCTGTTTCGTTTACCGAGGAACCACCGGGCGCCGGATTCCCAGTTTCTTCATGCGTGCGTAGAGCGTGCCGGGATTCAGACCGAGCCGGTGGGCCGCGCCGTCCGAACCCTTGATCTTCCAGCCGGTGGCCTGGCAAATCTGGAGGATATGCGCCCGTTCGCGGGCTTGCAGGGTGTCGTCCTCGGCGGCGGGGCCGTCGGCGTGGGGTGGACCGGCGAGCGCGGAAGCCCGGCGGGACCCAGGACCCAGCTGGATGGCCTCCAGCCGCAGAGAGGAGCCGGGCGACAGGATGATCGCGCGTTCGAGGACGTTCTCCAGTTCGCGCACGTTGCCGGGCCAGTCGTAGCAGCTCAGCCGGTCGAGGACGGCCGGCGGGAGCGCGTCCATCTTTCGACCCTGTTGACGCGCCTTGCGGGTGACCAGGTAGGCGGCAAGCAGCGGGATATCCTCGCGCCGCTCGCGCAACGGCGGGATGTGGATGGGGAAGATCGCGAGCCGGTGGTACAGATCGTCGCGAAACTGCCCCGCGCGCACGGCTCGTTCGAGATCGCGGTTGCTGGCCGCGATGATGCGCACGTCGGTTTTCAGGGGCGGTCCGCCGCCCACTCGCTCGAACTCGCCGGACTGTAGCGCGCGGAGCATTTTAGCCTGCGCCTCCAGCGGAAGCTCGCCCACTTCGTCCAGAAACAACGTGCCGCCGTCGGCTTGCTCGAACCGTCCGATGCGGCGCGCGATCGCGCCGGTGAACGCCCCTTTCTCGTGCCCGAACAATTCGCTCTCCACCAGCGTGCCGGGCAGGGCGGCGCAATTCACCGTCACGAACAACCTTTTTCGCCGGCCGCTACGCTGATGGATCGCGCGGGCCACCAGTTCCTTGCCGGTGCCGGTTTCGCCGCCGATCAGCACCGTGGACGAGGTAGGGGCGACCAAGTCCACCTGTTCCAGCACCCGGCCCAGGGCGGGGCTCCGGCCCACGATGTCCACATCGGCCGCTTCCAGGCCCGCCTCCTCGCGCAGAAACCGGTTTTCGGTCACCAGCCGCGCCTTCAACTGCCGCAGCTCGTCCAGCGACTGGCGCAGCGCCTGTTCCGTCTCCCGTTGCTCGGTGATGTCGAGGGTGTCGTGCAGCCAGCGAACGTGCCGGCCCTCGCGCTGCTCGAGCGAGAACGCGCGGCCCCGTAACCAACGCCACCCGCCGTAGCCGTCGGCCAGCCGGTAAATCACCCGGAACAGCTCGCCGGTGGCCAGCGAGTGCTCCACCTGTTGCAGATAGGGTTCGGCATCCTCCGGATGCATCTTCGCCATCTGTTGTTCGAGACTCATCGGGAGGCTGCCGGGGAGGAGGCCCAGTTTTTCTTCCGGCGGGGCGTCGCCGAAAAACTCGAATTCCATCCCGCTCTCCGTAACGTGGGCCTCGCCCAGGACGGAGAAGGTGTTGGCGGCCAGCTTCCAGAGTTTGTCCTGTTCCGACTGGAGGGCGAAGCGCGACGCTTCCAGTTCCCGCACCGACCGGCGCAGCGCCGCCTCGGCCGTGCGTTGCGCCGTGAAATCGCGGTTGAGAAAAATCCATTCCATCGCCTGGCCGTCGCGAACTTCGGTCGGCACCGCCCGGCCTTCGATCCAGCGCCAGTCGCCGTGGCCGTCGGCCAGCCGGTAGCTGGCGTCAAAAACCTCCCCCGTGGCCAGCGAGCGCGCCATGACCTCCTGGAAGCCGGGCGCATCGTCCAGGTGCATCAGAACAAGGGCTTCCCGGATCGTTTTGGGGAAGGTGCCCGGCGCCAGGCCCAACTTGTCCTCCGGACAGACATCCCCCAGCCAGGTCAGGGAAACATCGCCGTCGGCGGCGACGCGAGCTTCGCCCACGACCAGGAAGGGGCTCGAGGCCAGCGCCCAGAGCTTGTCCTGTGCTTCCGCGACCGGGGCTGTGCGTTGCGATGGCGTTAAGTTCATCAGGATTGAAGGTTGAAATATTGAACGGGTTGATTGATTAACCCAAAAAAGTTGCCCGGTCAACCATCAATCGGTTTTCGCCCGGTAGAATCCGGGCCAAGTCTGGTGGTATCCCTCGACTCTTCAACGACCTAAGACGACCACCCGGGCCGATGCGATCCCTGGCACGCCAATCGCAAAGGCTGGCCGCCATGATCCGCATCACGATTCACCCCGAACTGTCACACACGGTCGTTACCATCGACGGCCAGTTGACGGCGGCGGATTTCCCGGAAGTCCGCCGGGCGCGCGAGTCGATCGGTGGCGCGGTTGCCCTGGACCTGGACGGACTGGATGCCAGCGCCAGGGCCGGGATCCGGCTGCTGCAGGACTGGCTGGATGCCGGCGCGTGCCTGGACGCCGCCACGCCGTTCCTCCGGATGGTGTTGCAGGATCAGAAAGCCGGGGATTCGCGCAAGGAAAACTCTCCGGTAACGTCTGGTCCGGACTCCTCCATCGAGCCTTCTTGAATCGACCCCATCCTGTACGAGCCGCTCTAATATCCTTGGTAACAACCCCCACGCTGGAGAGTGGTGAAATGAGAAACTTCGTAATTGACGGGATCCGGTGGGGATCTCGTCCCCCCTCGAAACGGAACCTCCATTTGACCTTGATCCTGGTGGCCGGTCTCGTCGCCGGCGGCGCCCGGGCCGCCGACCGGGGACCGCTCAAATACGCCGAGGGCGCGTTCGATCCCGCCACCGGCGCCTATACGGTGGTCAAGGGCGACGATCTGGACGCCATCGCCGAGCGCTTCGGCGTCCCGGTGACGGAGCTGAAGGCACAAAACAAGCTCGCCTCGAACCAGATCGAGGTCGGCCAGCGACTAGCGATCTCAGGCGGGCCGGCTGGGACCGCGGGCGGCGCCCCGGTGCAGGTCACCGGCGTGCTGGGCTCGCCCAGCGCCACCACCACCATCAGCGGCGAGCAGCTCCCGCCGCCGGCGCCGAAGTTCGGCGGCGTCATCAAGGACGACGCGCTCCAGTCCAAGCCCTGGTGGCCGCCGCGCGTGGTGCCGCCCAAGGGCGCGCCCAACATCCTGCTGATCATGACCGACGACGCCGGCTTTGCGGCGAACAGCGTCTTCGGCGGCGTCATTCCGACCCCGGCGATGGAACGCATCGTCCAGAACGGGCTGCGCTACAACCGGATGATGTCCACCTCGCTGTGCTCGCCGACGCGCGCCGCGCTGATCACCGGGCGCAACCACCACTCGGTCGGCTTCGGCGTGATCGCCGAGCAGGCCACCGGCTTCCCCGGCTACGACAGCGTCATCGGCCTGGACAACGCCACCATCGGCCGCATCCTGCGCGACAACGGCTACGCCACCTCGTGGTTCGGCAAGGACCACAACACCCCGACCTACCAGGCCAGCCAGGTCGGGCCGTTCACCCAGTGGCCCACCGGCATGGGCTTCGACTACTTCTACGGCTTCGTCGGCGGCGACGCCAACCAGTGGGGACCGAACCTGTTCCGCAACACGACCCAGATCTATCCGTGGATCGGCAAGCAGGGCACGCTGAAGATGGATCGCTCGGACCCCAAGGCGGCGATCTGGCCGGTCACCGGCCAGGAACCCTCCTGGAACCTGATCACCGCGATGGCCGACGACGCCATCGACTGGATGTACCGCATCCATCAGACCGACCCGAACCAGCCGATCTTCCTCCACTACGTGCCCGGCTCCTCGCACGCGCCGCATCATCCGACCAAGGAATGGGTGGACAAGATCCACGCGATGCACTTGTTCGACGATGGCTACGAGAAATTGCGCGAGCGCATCTTCGCGAACCAGAAGAAGCTCGGCGTGATCCCGCAGGACGAGCAGCTCACGCCCTGGCCCGCCGACATCCTCACGCCCTGGGACAAGCTCAGCGACGACGCCAAGAAGCTCTATATCCGGCAGGCGGAGGTCTTCGCCGCCTACGTGGCCTACAACGACCACGAGATCGGCCGGGTCATCCAGGCGTTCGAGGACCTGGGCAAGCTCGACAACACCCTGATCATCTACCAGAACGGCGACAACGGCACCAGCGCCGAGGGCGGACCGGAAGGCACCTTCAGCGAGGTCGCCTTCTTCAACGGCGTCCGCCCGCCGGTGGACGTGCAGATGAAGTACTACGAGGCCTGGGGCACCGAATTCGCCTACAACCACATGTCGGCCGGCTGGTCGTGGGCGTTCGACACGCCGTTCGACTGGTTCAAGCAGAACGCCTCCCGGCTCGGCGGCGTCAACCAGAACATGGTCGTCTCGTGGCCGGCGCGCATCAAGGACAAGGGCGGCCTGCGCGAGCAGTTCATGCACGTCATCGACCACGTGCCCACCCTCCTGGAAGTCACCGGCATCAAGGCGCCCGCAGTCGTGGACGGCATCCAGCAAAAGCCCATCGAGGGCACGAGCTACGCCTACACCTTCGACGCGGCGAACGCCAAGGCGCCCTCCCGGCACAAGACGCAGTACTTCGAGATGATGGGTCAATATGCCCTGTATCACGACGGCTGGTTCTTGAGCACCAAGGTCGATCGCGCGCCCTGGGATGCCTTCAGCCCCGCCAACCCGGACCCGCTCAACAACCAGGTCTTCCAGCTCTACGACCTGAGCAAGAACTTCAACCAGTCCGAGGACATCGCCGCCCGGCATCCGGACAAAGTCGCGGCGATGCGCAAGCTGTTCGTCGAGGAGGCGAAGAAGTTTCAAGTTTTCCCGCTCGACGCCTCGGTGGGCGCCCGGGTCGCGGCCCCGCGCCCGAGCCTCACCGCCGGCCTGAGCGAGCTGGTCTACACGCGGCCGATGACCGGCGTGCCGCAGGGCGATGCGCCCTATCTGCTCAACACCTCCTATACCCTGACGGCGGACCTCACCGTGCCGGACGGCGGCGCGGAGGGCATGATCGCGACCTCCGGCGGACGCTTCGCCGGCTGGGGGTTCTATCTGCTCAAGGGCAAGCCGGTGTTCTGCTGGAACCTGCTCAACCTCGAATGGGTCAAGTGGGAAGGTCCGGCGGCCCTCGCGCCCGGCAAGCACACCATCGCGTTCGACTTCAAGTACGACGGTCTCGGCGTCGGCACCATGGCGTTCAACAACTTCTCCGGCATCGGCCGCTCGGGCACCGGCACCCTGATCGTGGACGGCAAGGAAGTCCAGACGAAGAAGATGGAGCGTACCATCCCGATCATCCTGCAATGGGACGAGAGCTTCGACGTCGGCTCGGACACCATCACCGGCGTCAACGACGCGGACTACCTGCCGCCGTTCCCGCTGACCGCCCAGCTCGACAAGCTGACGATCCGGATCGACCGCCCGCAGTTGTCGCCCGAGGACATCAAGAAGCTCCAGGAAGGCATGGCGAAAGCCGCCGACGCGAAGTAAATTTTTCCAGTCGTGAACTGCGGGCCGTTCCGGAAGGATCGGAACGGCCCGCAACTCGATTAATCAGGTATTACCAGGTAAATGAGAGGAAATGAAACGATGAAACGAATCCTGTTCAATCCGGTACTGGCCGTCAGCCTGATGGCGGCTACCTTGTTGGTTTCCAGCGTTCAAGCCAGAGAGAACGCCTTTGAAGCCGTGCCATTGGGCGTTGAAGCCTACATTTACGGTTATCCGCTGGTCACGATGGAAATGACCCGGCGAGTCCTGACGAACGTGGCGGAGCCGACGCAAAAGGCAGCGCCCATGGGGCAATTCCTGCGGCTGCGCGCCTATCCCACCCCGGACGACAAGCAAGTGACCGCGCCCAACGCGGACACGCTCTACACCACGGCCTGGATCGACGTGGGCCAGGAACCCTATGTGCTCTCGTTGCCGGATGCGAAGGATCGCTATTACCTGTTTCCCATGCTCGATGGCTGGACGGAAGTCTTCGAGGTTCCCGGCAAACGCACCACCGGCACCGGCCCGCAAAAATACGCCATCACCGGCCCCGGTTGGAAAGGGAAATTACCGGAGGGCGTCAAGGAATATAAATCGCCGACCAACATGGTCTGGCTGCTCGGCCGCATCTACTGCACGGGTACGCCGGAGGATTATGCGGCTGTCCATCAGATGCAGGACGAGATCTCGCTCGTCCCGCTCAGCGCCTACGGCAAACCCTACACCCCGCCGCCCGGCAAGG
>JAVMKJ010000231.1:0-45795 GCA_031732855.1 Candidatus Competibacter sp. | reverse complement strand
GCAAGTTTCAGGAGACCGAGCGCCTGCTCAAGGAGCAATCTCAGGAAACCGACCGACTGCTCAAGGAACTGTCCCTGGCCAGTGAGAAAAAGCTCAATAAACTGGAGGAACTGTTCACCAGCCAGTGGGGCAAGCTGATGGAGTCCCTGGTCGAGGGCGATCTGGTCCGGCTCCTGACCGAGCGGGGCATCGCCGTCACCGACACCGCGACCCGGATCAAGGGCGCCCGCGCGGATGGCGGGAATTACGAATTCGACATCATCGCCCACGACGGCGAGGAGATCGTGGTGGTGGAAGTCAAAACCACGCTCAAGCCCGATGATGTCAAAAAGTTCATCGACAAGCTCGATCGCCTGAAGGGATGGATGCCGCGCTACGCCCACAACCGGATTTACGGGGCGATGGCCTGGCTGACGGCGGATGCCGGGGCCGAGGCGATGGTGCTCCACCGGGGGTTGTTCAGCATCCGTGCGACCGGCGATTCCGCCCAGGTTCTCAACCCGCCCGACTTTACCCTGCGCTACTGGTGAGGAGGGATAACCCACCTCCCTGAGGTCGGCAATCCCTGATGTTCAAAGTTAATATTTGAAACGCCATGAGCGGTTTTTGGGGCGAGCTCTAACATCGTAAAATCTATTGAGAAACGGTATTAGAGCCACAACCGCTCAAACGGTCGGCCGTCCGATAACCGATAAGCGGAAAAATCGCGCACGTCGACGGTGATGATTCGGTTGATGCGGTGAATGCTCGCGAGAGTGACCAGCGCGGCGTCGGTGAAATCGGGCGCGAGATCGTGGTATTTTTCCAAGGTGCCGCGAATTGCCGGTAATTCGGCCACTGTCAGTTCGTGCAGAATGATCCCTTGACGTTCCAGCCAGTTCAACAGCGCGACCTTGCCAGGGGTGTCCAGGAAAAAACAGGCTTCGGCGACCACCGGCCAGAGGGAGTGTAGTTCCAGTTGTTGAGCGTTCGCCAGGAATTCCACCGCCGAGGTGAAATGGTCGTCGTCGCGGGCGAATAGCGCGACCAGGAAACCGGTATCAACCCAGGCGGCGGTGTTTGGCGCGCAGCGCCTCCCAGACTCGGCGTTTGGCGGGATCGGTGGGGGCCTCGGCCAGATGTCCCGCACCGAACAGATCCCGGCCCAATTCATAGGGGGGCCGGTCGTCCTGTTTCAACAGGCGCTGGCATAATTCGCGCATCCCTTGGCGGACCAGTTCGCTCTTGCTGCGGGTGGATTGGCGACTGGCGGCTTCCAACAGCGCTTCTTCCTCGGGCGTAAACCGGACTGATAATGACATGATGCGTTTCCTGCGGGTTTGTGGCGAACCGGTTTGCATTTTACCCGACCGACGAGTCTCTGCGATCATGCCGGCGGTCGGGGCGAAACTGGCGGAAGCGGCGCGGCGTTGCGGGATCGCGACCGCCTAGCCGGGCCAAGGGCGTTCGCCGTGGTCGCCATCGGTTTGGAGCGGGTGGTTTGGCGGGTGGTGTAATAAAGAGGTTGGAATCCTTTTCCATTTAAAGTCTGAGCTTGGGGCGCGAATCGATCAGAGAACCGGGCAACCTTGTTTGACCAGTTTAACAGGGGCTGCGGAGAACGAACCGGGATGGGTCTGAGACGCCAGGTCACGATACGGCCCGTCAATGGACAGGCCGGGCGTGATGAAGACTCCGACCACGGTGTACCGGTTAAAGCTGACGCCGCCGGTCACATGCACGGAGCCGGCGGTCACCCAGGCATGGGCGGTTAATCCGCTGCTCTTCGTGTCACGGGCCAAGCCAAAATACAGCGTATAGGGAATGCCGTGCAGGCCCAGCATGAGCCGAGCGACGATCGACTGTGCCAGGCAATTGGACTGCCAGTGGGCGTAGCGGGCGGCCAGGTGAATCACCCGGCTGATGCGTCGTGCCCGAGCGGTCTGCGCCGGGTCGAGCAGGAGGGTGACCGCTCGTCCCCGGGTATCGTGCCCGAGCCATCGCGCCAAGCGGCGGAACGGGATGCTCAGCACGGCGATCCGCGCCAGGCCGATCAATATCCAGGCCGGCAGGAACCAGGCTTTTTCCAGTCGCGATAGCGCGCGCCAGATGGCGAGCTTATGACGCAGCCGCGCGCCATTCAGCATGGCATGATGACGCCCTGTTCCAACAACTCACCGGCGAACGTCAGTACCTCGGTGCGGCACTGCTCGGCGTCAACATCAAACTCTTCGATCAGTTGATCGCAGAGCGCGTTGATGCTGTTGGGCGATTCCAACAATTCCCAGATGCGTGAGCCGACTGCGTTGAGGCCGTAATATTCACCCTTGTCGATACTCATCATCACCGTCTCGCCGTCCACTTCGGCGGCGACCAGGTCAGGGTTGCGGGCGAAGCGGGTATGGGGGTCAAGCAGTTGGCTCATGGTCGGTAGCACTCTGTCTGTATTTGACGACGAGGCAGGATTATAGGTGGTGGAAGCAGGCGCCGCTAGGCGAGCGGCGCCCCTTCGACCGGCACACCGCGAGCATCGAGATAGCCGAAGCGGGCCATGACCTCGCCATGGTCGGCCACAATCCGTGCCACTTGGGCCGGGGTGAGCGTGGCGCGCCAGTCGCCGACCTGGCCCTTGCGGAAGAACTGGGGCACTCCCTGCGGAGTCTCCTGGAAACGGTCCTCGGCTTCCTGGCGTTGCAGTTCGGTGATATGGCTGAAGCGCAGGGCCTTCTCAATTTGCGCGCGTTCGCTGGGCAGGTTCAGGAAGACCGCCGCCCGGGTAAAGGTTTCCAGCGGCCGGGCGTGCATGTCCTCGTAGCGAATCACCTCGCGCGCCAGCCCCTCGGCGTCCACCCAACTCCGCACGTGTCCCGACCAGCCCAGCAGCTTCTGCCGCACCTGGACGTCTGGGCGTTTGGGATTAGCGCAGAAGGCGTAGTCCGGATTGCCCATGTGCGCGATGGCTTGGTCAATACTGCACCGCGAATGGTGGGCGAGTGAGATAGCGACATCCAGCGGGTTGCGCAGCAGGTAAAGCGCCCCTCGGGTCGCCGCGCGCGACACCAGCGGCTCGCCATCGGGCAGGCAGGTGTAGGCGTCGTGAATTTTGTGGTAGCCGGCTTCAGTTGCCTGGTCCGCCGTCCAGCCGTAGACCGCCGGGCGCAGCCGGTCGAGCGCGTCGGCGTCGAGGTCGGCGCTGTCGAAGCCCAGCACCGTGTCGATCCAGAACCGGGCACTGGCGATCATGCCGGTTTTCAACTCGTTGATGCGCGCCGGCTGGTCGCTATCCCCCCGCAGGTTTTCCAGGAAAACGCGGAACCAGGTGTTGCCGGATTTCGGGTAGGATACCAGCCAGAAAATGCCCGCGCTCATGGCCGGGGGGGATGGGCGATGGCGTCGTCGAGGATCATCGCGGCCAAGTCGGTGGGAGATAATCCTTCGTCGGCACGGTGGACATGCGCCAGGTAGATGCGCCCGGCCAGGCGGCCGCAGAGCTTCAGATGCTCGGGTTCGAGAGCCATGGTGTCCATGTAGCGCACCCGGTAAGTATGGCTGCGCAGCGACTGGAACCGGGCCATGCCGCGGATCGGTTCGAATTCGCAGCCGGGCTGATGACGATGGTGCAGGACATAGACCCAGCGGACCGGGAGCGGCTCGGCGCAAAAGCGGTCGCCCAGCGGCAGGTTGAATTTTTCCAGGTTCGGGCGGATGCGGTGCAGCCCGCGGGTATCAATGGCGAGCTGCTGGGCGGCGGCTTGCCACAGCTTGATCCGGGGAAAGCCGGGGATGGCCCTGCCGGCGGCGTCTACCGCAACGACGTCATCCGCCAGGATGGTTTGACCACGCTGCATGAAGCTGGCGGCCAAGGTGGATTTGCCGGTGCCCGAGTAACCGACGCACACCAGGCAGGCGTCGCCCACCCGTATGGCGTTACCGTGCAGCACCAGCAGGCCGCGCTGGAACAGCAGCGCGCCGAGGCAGGAGCCGAGCAGGAAGACCCGCACGCTGGCTTCGTCAACCCCGGCCAGGGGATCAATGATGATGGTGCGCCCGTCTTCGACCTGATAGCGCGCCACCTCCGGCACGTTCAGCCAGAATCGGCGCGGGGCGATTTGGCAGAAGGGTCCCACCACAGCGCCGTCTGGCAGGCCTTCGGAGGATACCGCGCCTAACCGGATCTCCAGATCGGGCTCCGTGGGATGCGGAGCAGGAAGCAGTTCTGGCAATTCCAGGGCGCTTGCTGCCGTGAGGCCGTAAAGACGATAGTGTGTCATTGATGGTTAAGTAGCGATGGTGTTAGGTGGCGCTGAAACCAGTGCTTCAACCTGCCAGGTCAGTTGGGGGTGGCTGGACATCCTTGCGGAATCCTAGCAGGGGAGGCTTGGAGTGATCCAAATAATTTTGCTACACCCCCTGTTACCTGCTAAATTTTATACGACTCAGGTAGACCAGTTCCGGGGAAGCCTAATGCTGTTTATTTCACGTTTAAATATGCCCGTAAGTGGGAGGAGGTGCCTTGATGAACACGCGGATTGAGAGCAGTAAAAGAGCATGGGAAACTCCAAGAATCCAACGTCTTGGGGTGAGCAGCACACGGGGAGGGATTATTATAGGACTGAGTGAATCAGTTATGTTTCCTACTGTAGGTGGTGGTACGGTGCGTGGCATGGGCGGCGGTGGTGGTTCATAGTTCATAACTTTCTCTGCCACTGCCTAAGATAGCGTGCTCAGCAGCCCTAACCTTAAGATTGTCATCTTGTTCGCGGGTTTGCTGGTTTTCGGCGTTGATCGGATCGAGGCTGTACCGGTCAGCACCGTGGCATCATGTATAGCGCTGGATTCTTTTCAGGCTCCCGATCAGCATGAGGTGTGGTCTTCCGGTCCCTGCTTGCTAGTGGAGAACCGGATGTTCAATACTCCGGAGTCGCTCCACGAAACTGTACCCTGCCACTGCCCGGACAGCGGCGTCGCAGTCGCTTTCTGGGGAAGGTTGGACAACCGCGAAGATCTGGCTGCGGCGCTGGACCTTGCGGCCAACACGCGGCGGAACTTGACGGATCCTCAACTGGCGCTGGCAGCCTGGCACCGCTGGGGCGAGGCGCTGCCCGAGCATCTGCTCGGTGATTTTGCCTTGGCGATCCTGGACCCGACGCGGCGGCGGGTGTTCCTGGCGCGCGATCCGCTGGGGGTAAAGCCGCTGTATTACCAGTTGAACGGCAACGCCCTGTCCTTCGCCACCAGTATCCCCGCTTTCGACGCCTTGCCTGGTTTGCGGCTTGAACTCGATCCCGACTGGATCGCCCGCTACCTGGTGGGCATGTCGATGCACCACACGGCTACGCCCTACCGCCATCTCCTCAAACTTGCCCCCGGTCATTGCATGATGGTGGAGTCACCGCGTGCGACGCCGCGCCGTTATTTCACCTTTCGCGATGACTCGCCCGATGCCTCGCGCCGCGCCGAGCACTGGGTCGAGGCCTATCGAGCACTGCTTGAAGAAGCGGTACGCTGCCGGTTGCGCAGCGCCTATCCGCTGGGCAGCGAGACCAGTGGGGGGTTGGACTCTTCAACCATCACCGGCTGGATCGCCAAACTGCTGGGGCAGGAAGCCGCAAGCGATCTGCACACTTTTGGCTATGTCAATCAGGAAAAAGAATCGGAGTACATCCTGGAGACCAGCATTTTTTGGAGTCTTCGCCATACCCACATCATGAGGCTCGGGTTTAAGGGTTCCACGGAGCTTGAAGCCGTGGTGGAACGCGCCCTCCGGGTGTTAGGCCATCCCGACGAGCACGGCAACGGTGTCAGTCACTATCCTTTCTATCAGGAATGCCGCCTGCGGGGGATACGAACGCTGTTTTCCGGTTTTGGCGGCGACGAAGTCGTGACGCATCCGGGAGGACGTCTCTGGCACGAGTTGGTGCGGCAACGCCGCTACCGAGTCCTGTGGACTGAGCTGCCCGGTAACCCGGTGACCCGCGCCCGACGCCTGATCGGGGCGGTGCGCACCCACCGAACGCTGCCTGGATTGAACTCCTCGTTTGCGGCGACTTGCCGGGAACGGTGGACGCACCAGATTGTGAGCGATGCCGCGATCGAGCGGTTGAACCTGGCGGAACAGTACGTCGCGCAAGCCGACTACTCCCGCTACCCCCGGATCAATGACCACGCGCTGGCCCGCCTCGGTGAACCGTTTGTACCGACCCGCCTCGAGAGTTGTACGCTGATAGCTCACAGCTACGGGGTCGAATACCGCTGGCCGCTGCTTGATGTGCGCCTGATCCAGCAATATCTGTCCACCCCCTCCATCGAGAAGGCGCGCTGGGGGATGGGGCGCTACCTGCATCGCCGTGCGGTCGAGGGCGTGGTGCCAGCTAAGGTGCAATGGATGCCCGGCAAGAATATGGGCAACTGGATTAGTAAGATAAGACCGTTCCCCGAGGTGATTGAGGCCATCCGGCGCGAGGAAGCAGATTTGCATCCCGACCTTGAACCCCTGGTCGACCGCCGCCGGTTAAGAGCGCTGATCGAGAACACGGATAAAGACCCGCTGGCTGAAGACGAAGCGCATCAGCAACTCCGCAGTCATCTCATTACGCTGCGCTGGCTGAATCGCTGGCTGCATGGGCGATCAAGCCATATCATTGCCTGACTTTTCTGGTCGCACCGGATAAAAAACCTAACCTGTTCCCAAGAAATATCCAATGCATCTGTATAATTTGCTGGCTTACGGTAGCATGTTGAATGATTCGACCCGCGTGGACGCTTACGCCGAATCCTTGCGTCATGCCATTGAAAAAGACGCCATAGTAATTGACATCGGGACGGGGGCGGGCTTTTTTGCTTTCCTGGCCTGCCAGTTGGGCGCCAAGCGGGTTTACGCCATCGAACCCAATCCCAGTATCCATGTCGCCAAGCAAATTGCCAATACCTATGGATTAAAGGACCGGATCCAGTTTATTCAGGATTTTTCCCAAAAAATCGAATTGCCCGAGCCGGCGGATGTCATTCTTGAGGATATGCGGGGCATGTTTCCCTGGAATACGGGACGCATGGCGGTCATCGTTGATGCGCGCAATCGCTTTCTGAAACCATCCGGCACTTTGATTACCCAGCGGGACCGATTCTCGCTTTCCCTGGTTTGCATTCCACAGCTCTATCAACAGTCCGTTATCCAGCCGTGGAGTCAGAACGACCACAACCTGGATATGCGGGCCGCTCATCGCTACATCGTCAACCAGATTCACCGGCCCCGACTGAAAGCAGAACATCTTTTCGACCGACCGCAATCGATTTGCACCCTGGATTACGCCACGATTGAAGATCCCAACCTGTCGGCCACGGTGGAGTGGGCGGTTTCCGAATCGGGCGTGGCGCATGGGTTCACCACCTGGTTCGAGGCGCAACTGGCTGGTGGGTTCGCTTTTTCCACCATGCCCGCCGTTGAATCCACAGTTTACGGCACGCCATTTTTTCCCTGGCCCGAACCGGTGGAATTGGCTCCCGGCGACGTGGTCTTCATTGATCTGCGCGCTACCTTAGCCGGCGATTACTACGATTGGCGCTGGGAAACCCGTGTTTATGATCAGGGAAACAAAAACCCTGTCAAAGCCCATTTCAAGCAGGGAACCATGCTTTCCAGAATCATCACCCCGGCTGAAATCAGGAAAGGCCAGCCCGATTACAGACCGGTGCTGAATAATGATGGAGAGACTCGCCGGTTGATTCTCAATCTTATGGATGGTAGCTATACGGTCCGGGAAATCGCGCAACAACTCTCCCAAGCCTTTCCTGCCCGATTCGGCTCCATGGAAGACGCCATGCCCGAAGTCATCAGTTTCTCACAACGCTTTAGTCGGTAGGCATCCTGTATCCCGCAATCCCTGCTCTTGTGGGGCGCCTCATGCCGGCCACCGGAAACCCGCCAGGAAGCCCTCCATCGCCTGCTCGCGCAAGCGCCGGAACTGGACTGGGAACGACTGCTGCGCCTGGCGGCCATCAACCGGGTCAGCTCCCTGCTGTACAAAAGCTTGAGCCAGCTAGCGCCTACGGTAGTCAAGTAGGGTACGCATGGCGTACCTTATTCCGGGTCTGAGAGACTGTCGAAAAACTCATCATTGATTTTTAATAAAAATTTTCTGTTGGGCCGGCTTTTAGCCGGCTTGACCGGCCAAAAACCGGCTGGAAGCCAGATCCACTGTCATATAGATCAAAGACTTAGTTTTTAGACAGTCTCTGAACGCTGGCCGGTAGACGGTGCGTGCTATAGCGATCCTATCTGACTTGTGGAATCACCGTTTCGAACCACCCCGGCGCTCCGCGCCACCCCTCCTTATCCAAGGAGGGGAAATTCCACAACCGATATAGGAGGGCTATATAATCTTCTCTGCCACATACCCATGGAATGTGGAAGACAGCTAAAATGCCGCGAAGACCTGCTTGGCCGGGCTGGTGGAACTGGGAACTCGAACTCACCCCCCATCTGATGAAACGCATGGAAGACCGGGATTTCAACGAGTTGAATCTGCGCAGGATGCTCCAACATGCGCGTGCCTATCGATCAGATATCGTCGAAGGACGATGGGTCATCGAGGCTCGACATAACGGGCAACCATGGGAGGTCATCGTGGAACCGGACGAGAGCGAGCAGCTGCTCGTCATTGTCACCGCCTATCCATTATCCAGGTGAGTACCATGAGAGAACCCTATCTCGAAGTGACTTTCCGGCACGGTCGTCCCTTGGCCGCCTATTTGTACTTACCTCGTGCGCCTGGCGACCGCAGTAGACGCACCGTTAAAGCGAGCGGCGGTTTGATCGTCGATTACACCGACTCAGGAAAACCGATTGGCATCGAAATCACGGCGCCGGCGGCGGTCACGATTGGCGACCTCAACACCGTTCTCAAGGGTTTGAACGTATCCCCGCTAACGGAAAAAGATATCGTACCGCTCAAAGCCGCATAACGTTGCCGTGTGCAGGGTGAATTGCCATGAAGGCAGCCCGGCTGTTCGGTGCGCCATGAAGAACGCCTGATCGCTGAATCGAAACAGTGTTAATGACCGCTACTCCCGCTACCTGTCCCGAACAATCCCTGCTCTTGTGGTGCACCTCATGCCGACCGCCGGAAACCCGTCAGGAAGCCATCCATCGCCTGCTCGCGCGATCGCCGGACTTCGACTGGGAGCGACTGCTGCGCCTGGCGGCCATCAACCGGGTCAGCTCCCTGCTGTACCGGAATCTGAGCCGGCTGGAGCCCTCGCCGGCGCCGGCCCCGATCCTCGCCCGGTTGCGCCAGCAGTACTGGAACCATTCCCTGTGGAGTTTGCAGCTCAAGGCCGAACTGCTGCGCATCGTCCGCGCCTTCGCGGCGGCGGATATTCCGGTACTACCGCTCAAAGGCCCCGTGCTGGCGGCGCTGTATTACCCCGATCCGACCCGGCGCGAATCCGCCGATCTCGATATCCTGGTACGGCGGGAATATCTGCCGCAAGCCAAAAACAGGCTGGCGGGCCTGGGCTACGCGCTCGTGGAGGAAAGACTGGGCCATGATTTTCACATCACCTTTCAGCACACCGCGAATAAAACCCATGTGGAGCTTCACTGGCAGGCCACGAGTTCGCTATACCGGCACTATGACGATGGAGTTTCTCTGTGGCAAAATGCAAAAATCGTTTTATGGGAAAATACCCCTGTTCTAGTCCCAACAACAGAAAATCTGTTGATATTTCTATGCGTCCATGCGTTTCGGCATGACTGGAATCGCCTGCAATGGATCAGCGATATTCCCCATCTTCTTGAGGCCCACCCCGAGATGGACTGGCCGTTCGTGGTCGCACAAGCGAAGCGGCTGCGCGTTTATCGGATTCTGATCGTCATCTTGCGCCTCGCCGACGATCTGTATGAACTCGATCTGCCCGGCCAGTTCCGTGAGTCGCTATCGGCACGCTGGCTCTCGGAACGGGAAATACAGCGGATTTCCAACAACCTATTTTTGGAAATCAAGTCATACCCTTTTCTCCGTGAAATCTTTTTTTTTGACAGCAGTTCTGATTCACTGGGCTTTGTTTTGAATTACTTCCTGAAATGTTATCAGTTGACACCGAACGAAAAGGACTTCCAGTGGCTATCGCTGCCCCGCCGCCTGCATTTTCTTTACTACCTGACCCGTCCCGTCCGGCTGATGAAACAATACGGCGCGAGCGTTGGAATCAGGGTATTGCAGCGGCTTCACCGAAGCTGGACCTGAGAGATATAAAGGTAACCATTCGGTCCCCTCTCCCCCATGAATGGGGGAGAGGGGGTTTCTCGAAAAGCGGGTTACGCGCTACGCGCTCCCCTAACTCGCCGTACCATGGTAACCCGCCGTACCGTGGTACGCGCTACGCGTTGGCCCAATCCGGTTCAGGAACCTCCAGTTTTTCCATTGAAAAACCAGGCTCAAAAGGAATATCGGTTTCCAGCATTTCCTTAGCGCCAATTTTCAGTGACGCAATCAACGCCTCCCGAGTTTTTTCCTGAGCGTTGACGCCAGGCAAATCGACCAGCCAGCCAATCCACCAGCCTTCCGTCTGCTTGATCACAGCTCTGAATTGCATTGCTCACCTCACAAAAGGAATCCCCAAATCTTTGCAAATTTTCCGAGCCAACTCATCCACAATTTCATTATGTCGAGGTACTTGGGTCTTATTATGCCCTAACTGATAAATGCTATGACCACTGCCTTCACGGAGTAAAAATGCTCCGTGAGCGTTCAAGTGTTTGATCAGTTGATTTCTTGTAACCGTTCACCCCCTCCCCCCAACCCCCTCCCGCGAGGGGAGGGGGAGTTTAACAACGGACTGTTTCGCAAGGTTCCCTCCCCCCTTGCGGGGGAGGGCTGGGGTGGGGGGTGCCCGCCAGTTCGATCGGATCGCCAATGCGCAGGGCGGGCATGGCCCGCCAGTTGAGTGGCCGTCGAAGATGGATAAGGTGGGCGATGTCCACCCTACCTGGCTCAGCCTCTCCTTTTCGTGCTCCGCTTCCGGCCCGGCGGGGTTCCGGCGATCTTTTCCATGAGCCGCACCGCTCCCACCGCGCCGATCCCCGCCTTGCGGCCGTTCTCGGTCAGGTACAACCGCCGGAAGGCGATCAGCCGGCCATCCCGGCTGAACGCATCGTCCCGCATCTCGACCAGTCCGGTCCCGGCCATCGCCTCCAGCAACCGTTCGAAAGCCCGCCGGTCTCCCTGCCCCTCCGTCACCTTCTCGCACAACTGGCGGGGCGTCTGTCCCTCGCGCCAGCGTAGCGTTTCCAACACTTGCAGGACCTCCTGGCTCTCGGCGTGGGTCAGCCGGCGGGTGCGCCGGGCCGCGGTCGCACCCGGCGCGCACACGTCGCAAATCCCGCAGGGCTGATCGTCGTCCCGGTCGCCGAAATGCCGCACCAGCCGAACCATCCGGCAGCCGGAGGCCTGGTCGGCAAACTCCAGCATCCGCCGCGGCTCCAGCAATCTGTGCTCGCTTTGCTGCTGGTAGGGTCGCCGCCAGCCATCCTCGCCCCGGCTGAGATTGCCCTCGCCATCCCGCCGGGCGCCGCCGTGGACCAGCAACTTCTCCACCGCCGCCTCGAATTCGTCGGGCGCCATCCCCAGCCGGTCGCGCAACACCGCTTTCGGTTGTGGATCGGCCCCGAGCGCCATGAAAATCCGCGCCAACCGTTCCGGGTCGGGATAGCCGCGCCGGTGAAAATATTCGTGGGTACGCAGATCGGCGTAGGAATACAACAGGATGGCGCGGGCCGGCTGGCCGTCGCGCCCGGCCCGGCCGATTTCCTGGTAATAGCCTTCGACGCTGCCCGGCAGGGCGGTGTGAATCACGGTGCGAATGTCCGGCTTGTCGATGCCCATGCCGAAGGCGATGGTGGCGACGACGACTTCCAACCGGCCGGCGCCGAACAGCCCCTGCGCCCGGTCGCGCTCCTGCGGCGTCATACCGGCGTGATAGGCGGCGGCCGGATAATCCGCTCCCAGTTCCAGCGCCAGCAGCTCGGTCTCCTTGCGGGTCGGCGCGTAGACGATGGCCGGCCGGCGGGCCGGATCGGCCAAAACCCGCCGGACAATATCGTGCCGGATCGGTACCGGCGCCTCCACCGTCTCCACCGCCAGATTGGGCCGGCGGAACCCGTGGATGTAACGCACCGCCTCGCCCATCCCGAGTTGACCGACGATATCGTCCTGCACGATCACGGTGGCGGTCGCGGTCAGGGCGATCACCGGCGCCGGCCGCAGCAGCGGCAGATGGCGACCCAGCATCCGGTAGTCCGGGCGGAAATCGTGACCCCACTGCGAAATGCAGTGCGCCTCGTCCACCGCGATCAGCACCGGCCGGTACTTGGCCAGCATCTCGGGAAAGCCCGGCACGCTCAGCCGTTCCGGGGCGATGAACAGATAATCCAGCCGGCCCTGCAAATACTCGACGCACACCTGGCGCGAAGTCGCCCGGTCGCGGCCGGAATGGATGCGCTCGGCCCGCAAACCCAGCTCGCGCAGTTTGGCGACCTGATCCTCCATCAGCGCGATCAGAGGCGAGACCACCAGGGTGGTGCCACCCCGGGCGATGCCCGGCAGCTGGAAGCACAGCGACTTGCCGGCCCCGGTCGGCATCACCAGCAACACGTCGCGGCCTTCGGTCACCGTCCGGCACACCTGCTCCTGATAGGGTCGGAAACCCGGCAGCCGGAAGGTCGTCCGCAACAGCTCGTCCAATCGATCCACCGACACCGGTTCCCGGCGCGCCACCGGCTCCACTTCCTCTCCATTCACGGACAGGGAGTCGGGGAGCGAGGTCGGCCGCGCCGTCGCGAACGCCTGCGCCACCGCTTCGCGCACGTAGCCGGCGATGGCGGCCATGAATCCATCCAAATCTGCTTCCCCCCGCTGGATACGTTTCAGCCGCGCTTCCCACTCGCCGGTCATCGCCGGCGTCTTGATCGACGGCCGCACCGACTCGATCAGGCGGATGCCCCGCTCGGTGGCGTTGAGGGCCTTGCCTTCCCGGGTCAGGTACTGGCGCTTGAGCAGGGTCTCGATGATGTCGGCGCGGGTGGCCGGCGTGCCCAGCCCGCCGTCCTTCATCGCCGCCGACAGCTCCTTGTCCTCCAGGGTCCGGCCGGCGGTTTCCATCGCCGTCAGCAGGGTGGCCTCGGTGAGGCGCGGCGGCGGCCGGGTCTGCTTGGCGACGGCGCGGGCGTCCAGCACCCGCTGCGGCTGGCCGGCCACCAGCCCCGGCGGCAGGCTCTGGTCGGCCTCGTCCTCGACCCCGGCTTCGCCGGCCACCTTGGACTTGCGCTTGCCGGCGGCCTTCTCCGCCGATTTGTCGGCGCCGATTTCCAGCACCTTCCAGCCGGCCTGCTCCACCGCCGTGCCGCTGCTGTGATAGCGGTCGGTAAGGGTCGTCCCGTCGGCTTCCGGGGTGACGATCGCGGTGATCAGAGTCGTGACCGCCCAGACGTGATCGTCGTGCCAGGCCATCAACAGCCGGCGACAGATCAGATCGTAAAGCTTGCGCTCGTCGGCGGCCAGGGTCGCGCGCGCCGGCAGCGGCGTCGGGATGATGGCGTGATGGTCGGTGACCTTGCCGTCGTCCACGAACCGCGCGCCCAGCGGCCGCCGGCCGGTGCCCGGCGCCAGCCGGTCGCGATACGGTTCCTGAATCGCCGCCACCACCGCGCCCAGCGTCGCCGCGACCGAGACCGACAGGTGGCGGCTGTCGGTGCGAGGATAGCTGATCAGCTTGTGCTGCTCGTACAGCTTCTGCGCGATGTCGAGCGTGGTCTGGGCGCTGAAGCCATACAGCCGGTTGGCGTGGCGCTGCAATTCGGTCAGGTCGTACAACAGGGGCGGCGCGGCGCGGCGGGTTTCGGCGCGGCGGGTTTCGACGGCGGCCCGTCCCCGCCCGGCGCGCGCGACGATGCCGGCGGCCTCCTCGCCGTCGGCGGACAGGCGTTTGGCCTTGGGTTCCGGGCGCTCGCCGCGAAACCAGGTACCCCGGTAGCGATCTCCCCTCTCCCCCCGCTCCTCTCCCCCAAGAGGAGAAGAGAGTACGGCATCACTCTCCCCCGCCCCGACGAGGGGAGCGGGGAGGAAAGGCGCGAAGGTCGCCACCACCTCCCGGTAATCCTCCGGGACGAAGGCGCGGATGGCCAGCTCCCGCTCCACCACCATCGCCAGCGTCGGGGTCTGCACCCGACCGACCGACAGGGTCTCGTCGCCGGGCGTACCGCAGGCCAGGGTATAGGCCCGCGACAGATTCATGCCGACCAGCCAGTCGGCCTGACTGCGGCCGCGGGCGGCGGCGGCCAGCGGATCGAACTCGCGTCCCTCGCGCAAGGTCTGGAACCCCTGGCGGATGGCGTCCGGGGTCAACGAGGAAATCCACAGCCGGCGAAACGGCTTGACGCAGCCGGCGGCCTCGTAGAGATAGCGGAAGATCAGCTCGCCCTCGCGGCCGGCGTCGGTCGCGCAGACGACCCGTTCGATGGCATCGTCCTTCAGGATG
Organism: Candidatus Competibacter sp.; assembly: GCA_031732855.1. GTDB lineage: Bacteria > Pseudomonadota > Gammaproteobacteria > Competibacterales > Competibacteraceae > JAVMKJ01. The sequence continues at coordinate 31,284 of JAVMKJ010000231.1, read as the reverse complement.
CGGCAAACGGCCTCGAACTGCTGGCGGGTGCCGTCGCCGACGACCAGCGGCCAGCGGTCGGGCAACATCGGCAACGACTCGCGCCGCCAGCGTTTCCAGGCCGGGTCGATCTCGTGCGGTTCGGCCAGCCGCACCAGATGCCCGATGGCCCAAGTCACCACATAACCGTTGCCGTGCAAAAAACCTTCGCCGCGCTGGCCGGCGCCCAGCACCTTGGCGATGTCGCGGGCGACGGAGGGTTTTTCGGCGACGACCGCGACGCTCATGGCCGGCCCCCGGACCGGCCAGGTCGACTAGCGCGGCCCAAGCTCGGTCCACTCCTGGCCGGTCGCCGCTCTCCAGCTCGCCTCCAGATGCCGTCCGACCAGTTCGACCACGATGCCGTCCAATCGGTCCAACTGACCGAAGGCCCTTAACATCTCCAGGATTTCGGCCGGCGACAGTTGCCGCCGGTAAGGCCGTTGCTGGGCCAGCGCCTGGAACACGTCGGACACCGCGATGATCCGCATCTCCAGCGTCAGATCGGCGCCGCGCCGGTGGAAAGGATAGCCGCGACCATCGAGTGTTTCGTGATGGAGGGCCGCCCACAGGGTGATGTCCTCCAGACCGCCGATGCCGCGCAGAATCTGGTAGGTTTCGAAGCTGTGGCGCTGGATCGTCGCCCGTTCCTCGCGGGTCAGGGCGCCGGGCTTTTCCAGAATCTCGTCCGGCACCTGCAATTTGCCCAGATCGTGCAGCAACCCGGCGATCTCGATTTTCTCGCAGGTCTCGGCGGGCAAGTCGGCCCACTCCGCCAGCAGGCGCGCCAGGCGCGCCGTGCCCAGGGAATGCTCCATGGTATAGGGACTCTTGGCATCGACGATGCGGGCGAAGATCAGCGCCAGTTGCCGCAATTCCGGGAAGCTGAGCGGAATCAGCCGGCATTCCCGCTCCCGTTCGTAGATGAAGCGGATCAGGTGGCGGGCTTCCAGACCGAGCCAGAACGCCTCGTTGTCGGTCACGTCCATGAAGGCCGCCACCAGTTCCGGAGCGAAAAAGGTGCCGCGCAAGCGCCAGATCGTATCCCGGATGCCGTCCCGGACCAGCAGCAGATCGCGTTCGTAATGCGGGGTCGCCAGAGCGTCCACCCGGTCGACCAGATAGATGAGGTTGGCGAATGCGGCGGCGTCGCCGGCAACGCCGAGTGCCTGGAGCGCCTCCCAATGGGTGTGGTGATGGCGGATGACCGGGGCCAGATGGGCCAGCGGCGCAAACTGGTCGAGTAACCCGCTGCCCCTGACGCAGTGAAACTCCGCATTCTCCCAATCCAGTTCGTTGACCAGGCAGCGATGGACGTGGGTGGAGGACACCCCGCAGTCGTGCAGCAGACCGGCGTGAAACAGGTCTTCCAGTTCCGGCCCGCCGAGGTCGAGAGCCCGGCCGCACTGCGCCGCCATGAACGCGACCCGTTTGCCATGAAACACTTCGTCCACGCCGACCAGATCGAGAGCGTCCGACAGGGCGTGGATGGCTTGGCCGAGATCGATGGCGACGCTCATCGCGAGAATTTCCGTGCGAGTCCTGGATGTAACCATTCACACCCCCCACCCCAGCCCTCCCCCACAAGGGGGGAGGGAGCCTTGCGAAACAGTCCGTTGTTAAACTCCCCCTCCCCTCGCGGGAGGGGGTTGGGGAAAGGGGAGCGAACGGTTACTCCTGGATTACCGTTGCAATGGCGAGTCGTGCTGACCGGTCGTCTGAGCGCGGTGGACATAGTTCTGGTAGGCGGGTATCGCGATGGCGGCGACGATGCCGACGACGAAGATCAGCGGGAGGACCAGGGCCAGAATGATGGCGCCGAGGGTATTGGGCGGCGGCGGGTTGCCGAAACGGTTCGGTCCCTGAGTGCCGGGCATGATCAGCAGCACCAGATAGAGCACCAGATTGGCGAACGGCACCGCCACCAGCACCGACCACCAGCCGCTGGCGTCGAAATCGTGCAGGCGCTGGATGACCAGCATCACCGACACCACCAGCGCCGCCAGGGCGAGCACGATCACCGCGCCGCCGCCCGCCCATCCGGCCCAGTCGCCGCCCGACCCCAGGAACGCGCCGGCCCCGCCCAGCAGGCCCGCGATTACGTTGATCAAAAAGCCCAACCCCACCGAATAGCCGATGTAGCGCACCCGACCCAGTCGGCCCTGGGAGGACAGCAGATTGATTTCACCGTAATCGGTCGAAGTGGTCGGCGTGATGGCGCCGCGAGGTGGCTGGTAGGGGCTCGTATCGGTCATGTCAATCTCCAGTTTCACTTGGCGGTGATTGTAAGAGTCGGACCGCCGGGTCGCAATGCGATCGATCGCGATCCCGGTTTCGTCGCGCTCGCTTTCTTCACCGCCCGATCCGTGCCATGCTTTTCGTTATCGCGCCATTCGCTCTCGACGATCATGCTTCAAGCCACCTCCACCCTGCTGGATACCGTCCGCCACATCGAAACCGCCGAGGGCATCGAACTGAACCTGCGGGTGGCCGGGCCGATACCGCGGGCGCTGGCCTGGAGCGCGGACAGTCTGATCAAGTACGGCGTGCTGTGGGGTCTGCTGATCGCGCTGGCGATCCTGGGGAGAGGCGGTTTCGGCCTGTGGCTGATCGCCCTGTTCCTGACCGAATGGCTCTACCCGGCGCTGTTCGAGGTCTACGCCGGCGGCGCCACCCCCGGGAAGAAGGTGCTGGGTCTCAAGGTCGTCCACGCCGACGGCACCCCGGTGGACTGGCCGGCGGCGCTGATTCGCAACCTGTTGCGGACGGCGGATTTCCTGCCGGTATTCTACGGCTTCGGTCTGGTCGCCATGCTGTCCAACCGCGACTTCCAGCGGCTGGGCGATCTGGCCGCCGGCACCGTGGTCATCTATCGCGACCCGCCTTCCATCGGGCCGAAACCGCCGGCCGGTTTGGCGCTGCCACCGCCTTTCCCCCTGAGTCTCGCCGAACAGCAATTGCTGATCGATTTCGCCGAACGCGGCGCCACCCTCAATCCGGAACGGCAGGCGGAACTGGCCGAACTGCTGGCGGGCGCGACCCGAATGCACGGCATCGCCGGCGTCGAACGATTGCGCGCCCATGCCCGCTGGCTGATCGGGGATCGCGCGTGAAGCAGCGCCAGTTCGAGAACCGTCACGCCGCCGAATGGCAGGCCTTCGCCGCCCGGCTGGATCGCCTGGAGCATCGATCCGCTCCCAAACAGAACGCCCGGAGGGCGCCGCTGCCCATCGTCGAACTGCCGGCCGCCTACCGCCGGTTGTGCCGGCACCTGGCCATCGCCCGCGGCCGGCGCTACAGCGGTTCGCTGCTGGCGCGGCTGAACCAGTTGGCCCTGCGCGCGTACCAGCAAATCCACCGCGCCCCCCAGCGGCGCTGGCAGGCCGCGATCCACTTCCTGACCGCCGACTTTCCGCGCCGGGTGCGCGCCGACGCCCGATTGTTCTGGCTGTGCGCGGCGCTGTTCTACCTGCCACTGCTCGGCATGGCGCTGGCGGTGTACCAGGCGCCGGAATTGATCTACAGCCTGCTGTCGCCCGAATCGGTCGCCGATCTCGAAACGATGTACGCGCCCGGCAAAACGGCCGCCGACCGGGACGCGACCCACGATCTGGCCATGTTCGGCTACTACATCTACAACAATATCGGTCTCGGTTTCCGCACCTTCGCCGGCGGTGTCCTGCTCGGCGTCGGCTCGGCGTTCATGCTGTTGCTGAACGGGCTGTTCATCGGCGCGGTATCCGGCTATCTCACCGCCCGGGGCTGGGTCGAGACCTTTTACACCTTCGTCGCCGGCCATGGCGCCTTCGAACTGACCGGCATCGTGCTCGCCGGAGTCGCGGGATTGAAGCTGGGCTGGGCGGTGGTGGCGCCGGGCCGGCAGAGTCGGATCGAGTCCCTGCGGCACGCGGCGGCGGGCGGAGTCCGACTGATCCTCGGGGTGGCCGCCCTGCTGGTCCTGGCGGCCTTCGTCGAGGCGTTCTGGTCCTCCAACCGCGCCATTCCGGCGGCAGTCAAGTACGCGGTCGGCGCGGCCGGCTGGCTGCTGGTCCTGCTCTATCTCACCCGGGCCGGCCGCCGTGCGCCTTGAAACCGCCACCGCCGAACTGCGCCCGCGCAATGCCTGGGAAGCGACCGATCTCGGCGTGGCCATGGTCCGCCACTGGCTCCGGCCGGTCTATGGCGCCTGGTTCTCGGTGGCGGCGCCGCTGTTCCTGCTGCTGCATGTGCTGTGCTGGAGTCGTTGGTGGCTGGTCCCGTGGCTGCTGTGGTGGCTCAAGCCCCTCCTGGACCGCCCCGTGCTGTACGTGCTCGGCCAAGCCCTGTTCGGCGATCCGCCCGAGCGCCGCCAGTTCCGGCGGGACTGGCCCGGACTGCTGCGCCGCCAGGCGTTCGCCGCCCTGACCTGGCGTCGCCTGGACCCCGCCCGCTCCTTCACGCTGCCGGTCCAGCAACTCGAAGGACTGACCGGCAAGGCCCGCCGCCAGCGCGTGCGCGACCTGGGCCGGCCGGGCCGGGGACCGGCGATCTGGCTGACCGCGATCGGCGTCCATCTGGAAATCGCGATGGATTTCGCTCTGGTTACCCTGGTGTGGATGCTGGCGCCCGATTTCGTGGCGCTGGAGTTCGGCGAACTGCTGGACGACAGCAGCGAACTGGGGCAACTGTGGCTGAACGTGGTCGGCTTCTGCGGCCTCAGCCTGGTGGAACCGTTTTACGTCGGCGCCGGTTTCGCTCTGTATCTCAACCGGCGTACCTGGCTGGAAGCCTGGGATCTCGAACTCGGCTTCCGTCGACTGGCGGCGCGGCTGGCGACGGCCGGACGGGCAGCGGCCAGCCTGGCGGTACTGGCGCTCGGGCTGAGTTTGCTGGCGGTTCCCATGGCCGGTTTCGCCACCGACGCGCCCCCCGACCCCAATCCCTCTCCGGAATCAGCCGCGCCCGTCGTCCCCCCCCACCCTGACTCTCCACCAGGGGGGAGGGAGCCGTCGTCGATCCCCTCTCCCTGCGACCTGCGGCGCCAGCGGGAAGCCGAACTCGCCCGGGCGGCCAGCCCGGTCAAGCAGGCGCTGGCCGAGACGCTGCGGGAACCGGAACTGCAAATCTGCGAAACGCGGGAACGCTGGCGATTCCGGGACGACGCGCCCGACCTCCCCGACCGGATCGAGCCGGGCGACGACCGCCTGGCCCGCTGGTTCGCGACGACGGTCGAATACCTGCTGTGGTTTGCCCTGGGCCTGTTCGCCGGCGTCGCCGGCTGGTGGTTGCTGCGCCGGGTTTCGCGCCCGCTCGCCCGGACCAGACCCCGCGCCGCCGTCCCCAGGCCGCCGCCGGTCCGGGGGCGGGACGAGATCGCCAGCCCACCGGCAGCCGGACTCGGCGCCACCGCCTGGCAACTCTGGCAGGACGGCCAGCCGCGCGAGGCGCTGCGGCTGCTGTACCGGGGCAGCCTGGCCGGGCTGGCGACCCGCCACGGCCTGCCGGTGCGACCCGACGCCACCGAGGACGAGTGCCTGCGGCTGGCCGCCACGCAACTGGCCAACCCCGATCTGGTCGGCTTCTTCCGCCGGCTGACCCGCGCCTGGCAGGCGACCGCCTACGCGCACCGGCCGCCGGAGGAAAGCGTGGCGCGCGCACTGTGCGAGGAATGGCCCCGGCATTTCGCGACGGTCGGGGAACTGCCGGCATGAAACGGTATTGGCCCTGGCTGATTCCCCTTGGCCTGCTGGCCTCGTTCGTCGCCGGCGGTCTGGCGCTGTGGCTGAGCCAGAACCTGGTCCAGCGCGACGAAGAGATATACACCGGCTTCGGCGACGCCGCCCGGCGCAATCCGTTTTACGCGGCGGACCGGCTGCTGACCCGACTGGGTCTGACCGTCCACAGCGCCCGCCGGCTGGCCGATCTGCCGGATCGCCTCGACGCCGTCGATACCCTGCTGGTCGCCATCCCCACCTATGCCTTGCAGGACGCCGACAGCCGGCGGTTGCTCGACTGGGTGCGCGCGGGCGGTCACCTCATCGTCGGCGTGGAGCATGAATTCGAACCCGGCCAGGGCATGGACCATCTCCTCGCGCCGCTGCAAATCCGCAGCCAACGCACCCAGACGCCCGCCACCGAACCGATTCCGGTCAAGCTGCACGAAGCGATACCGCCGCTCCAGGTTCGGTTTCGCTCCCACCTGCGGCTGAACGATGCATTCTGGCAACAGCTCCGCTGGGGCCAGGGGCGGGTGACCCTGCTCGCCGACGTGGGCGTTTTCACCAACGGTCGTCTGGCCGAACACGATCACGCCGATTTGCTGTGGGCGCTGTGCCAGCAACAGGATCGGGGCGGCGAGATCTGGCTGCAATACCGGACGCTGGTGCCGTCGCTGGCGCAACTGCTGTGGCAACATGCCTGGATGCCGCTGCTGGGACTGATCCTGACTCTGCCGGCGGCGCTGTGGCGGTACGGCCGGCGACTGGGGCCGGTGCTGGCGCCGCGTTCCCGCGAACGGCGCCGCCTGGAAGAGCACTTGCAGGCCAGTTCCCACTTCCTGTGGCGGCATGGGGCCGGACCGGCGCTGCTGCAAGCCGCCCGCCAGTACGCCCTGCGCCGGCTGGAACGCCGCCGGGCCGGCTCGCCGCCGACCGCCGCCGCACTGGCCGACTCCGATCGTCCGCTGAACGAACGCGAATTGATCCATACTTTGCAAACCCTGCAACGCCTCGACCGTCCGCCCTCATGAGCGAATCCGCGACCGACCCCGACATCCCGCCCGCCGCCGCCGAACTGGAATGGGCCGGCGCTCTGCTCCAGCGCCTGCGCGCGGAAATCGGTCGCGTGCTGGTCGGCCAGAGCGCCGTGGTCGATCAGGTGCTGGTGGCCCTGGGCGCCGCCGGTCACGTGCTGGTCGAAGGCGTGCCCGGTTTGGGCAAGACCCTGCTGGCGCGGGCGCTGGCCGCCTGCGTCGAGGCCCGCTTCGCCCGCATTCAGTTCACCGCCGACCTGATGCCCAGCGACGTGACCGGCCACGCGCTGTACAACCTGCGCGAGGAGCGATTCGAAATCCGGCGCGGGCCGGTGTTCTGCAACTTTCTGCTGGCCGACGAGATCAACCGGGCGCCGGCCAAGACGCAGGCCGCGCTGCTGGAAGTGATGCAGGAAGGTCAGGTCACCATCGAAGGCCAATCGTTCCTGCTGCCGCCCCCGTTCATGACCCTGGCCACGCAGAACCCCATCGAGCACGAAGGCACCTATCCGCTGCCGGAGGCGCAGCTCGATCGGTTTCTGCTGAAAATCCAGATCGACTATCCGAGTCAGGTGGAAGAAATCGCGCTGGTGCGGGCGGTGACCGGCGGCCGGGTCGGCGACAAGCTGGACGTGTCGCCGGTGCGGGCGGTGGCGGACGTCGCGGCCGTGGTGGAACTCCAGCGCGTTGCCGCCCGGTTGCGATTGGACGACGCCGTGCTGGATTACGCCGTCCGACTGGTGGCCGCGACCCGCAAGACGCCGGGCTTCGCCATCGGCGCCGGGCCGCGCGGCGGCATCGCGCTCGTCCGGGCCGCCCGCGCCCAGGCGCTGCTGAACGGCCGCGATTTCGTCACCCCGGACGATGTCAAGACCATCGTCAAGCCGGCGTTGCGCCACCGGCTGACCCTGGCGGCGGAGTACGAGATGGAGGGGGCGCGGGTGGACGAGGTGCTGGAGGATCTGCTGCACCGGGTGGCGGCGCCGAGGGTGTGAGTTCGTCGCTTACGAATGGACGTCGGATGCGGGGTCGGCGGTGAACACCGCGTCCGGCGTGGTCGCCGTCAAGACCCGCCGGCTCCAGCCTTGCGGCTACGCCTCGTCCGCCCGGTTGATCCGCCGCCGCTCACTGGGTGGAATGGCCCAATGGGTTTTCCCAGCGAAGGCCTTTGAACCGCATAAAGTCGTTGTCGCAGGAGACCAGGACCGCACCGTGACCGATCGCCAACGCAGCCAGGTGTGCATCAGTCGTCAGGTTGCCCGCCGCGCCCGTTTCTTCCAGCAGCGCACGCAACAGCTCCCAGTGTTGTTCCTGTTCGTGGACGACCCGGACATTGTCGAGCGCCAACCAGGCCCCCACCTTTTGCAGGGCGATTTCTGGCGTCAGGGGGACAGGAAAGATTTTGGGATGGGTCGAGATTCGCAGAAAACCGAGCAGGACAACCCAGGGCAATCCCAGCGACTCCTGATTCACCGCCCGGTTCCACCATTCGAGCATGAGCCGATGATGGGCTGAATCGGCATTGACCGCGTACAGCAGTACGTTGAGATCGACGATTTTCATTTCCGCAGCAGCAGTTTTTGGATGATTTCCTCATCCTCAAGCGCGGCGGCGAGCGCGAGCGCCTTGTCGATGCCGAGCCGGGGAGCACCCATCGAATGGGGCTTTTCCTGAAAAAGCGGTTTGTTGGCGACGGGAGCCTTGGCAGCCTGTAGACCCGTGCGCAAGGTCTGGTTGACGATGCGGGTCAAAGAGATCTTTTGACGGTGTGCCTGCTCCTTGAGCGTCATCAACAATTCGTCATCGATTTGGATGGTGGTACGCATGGATGACATCATAGCATCATGACTAATGATGTCAAATCATCAAACCGGTTCGCGCCGCCGATCCATTTTCGGTATGGCCATCATGCTTTTGTAAAATTCAACGACATGATACTTCGCGAAAACCTTGATGCTCTCGGCTCTTCCGAAAAATATTCCAGCCTGATTTCAGGGATTTCCTCTTAATAAAGTGACGATTATTCCTGAAACCCGCATGATGCTAAAGCAGTGTGTATGTTCTACTACCCGATGATACCGCTATCCGTCTCGTCTTATCTGCAACAAAAATGCTATTCCGAAATGGGCGCGACCCGCAAGATGTCAGAATATTTTACATTCTTAAAATATTTATAATATATTGATTTATATCAAATAATTTCATTTTCTTCGTCCAACAGGCCCAATTTCCCGGCCCGAAACTGTCAGATAATTTTACATTTTCCAGGTTCCCGCGAAATCCTAATAAAAACATATTCATTTTCAATATCTTATATATTGGTTTTTTTTTGCATTGCGGGGGGGGCGGTTATTTCAACCCACCATTCGAAGGGAGAATCATCATGAAGAAATCAACCTCCACCCTGCTCGCCCTGCCGTTGCTGTTCGGCCTGACCGGCGCCGCCCAGGCGACCCTGCTGGAAATCGAACTGACCGGAAAGCTGGATTATGGCTATGACCAAACCAATTATTTCGGCTTGGGCGCGAACGTCGATCTCGCCAATCTCAATCAGACCGCGACGTTCCGCTGGTTGATCGACACCAGCCTGCTCGGCACCAACTACGGCGATGGAACGACCACTTCCTATTACATCGATTCCAACGACGGCACCTACGGCGACAATCCCTTCGTCACCGCCTCGGTGACCATCAACGGGATCACTCATACGGTCGCCAATAATATTATTGGTGGGGGTGATAGCGCCATATACTTGGAGGAGGATTCGGATGGGAGTGGAATCAGCGATGCCGATTATCTGTATATCTATGGCTACAATTTCCATTCGACCAGTACATCGTATTCATCCGATTACGTTTACCTCTACGCCTACGACTTTATCGACTCGATCATCAACGGGGTCGACGTCGGACAACTGGATGGCTGGTCCACGAACCAGATTACCTTTGACGGTTATGATTATGGGTTTGCTCAGTTTCAGTCTTACCGTTATGACTGCGACCCTCAAACAGGTGCATGTAACTCTTACCAAGACGCCTATGGGCATGTTTCCTTGAGTTCCGCCAGCTTGAGTTGGGGCAATGGCTACGACAACTCGATTCCCGAACCGGCCAGTCTGGCGCTGCTCGGCATCGGCTTGGCGGGCATCGGCGTCATCCGGCGGCGGCGCGGCAAACAGTCGGCCCTCGTTCATTCCGGCCAGTAATCCGCATCCAAGGCCTGTTCCACCGAAAACGGGCACTCCTCCGGGAAATTCGCCAGGGACAGGCGGGTTTCCCGGCACGCCTGCCGGCGCGCTTCCCCATAAACATCCTCAAACAGCACGGGTAATTGCGGGCGCAAACTGGGACTATCCTCTAAAATCCAGCCGATCTCCCGCCGTCCGTTGATGATGCTGCTTTCCCAACTCCGTCCCCGGCGTTTCCGCTGGCACCGCCATTTAAGCAAATGCACGACGACGTTGATCAAGTGATTTTTTAGCGCACGGCGGTCGCTTTTTCCCATACTTTCGATCTCTTCCGCGATATGCCCCAGGTCCGCCTCGCCGAACCGTCCCTGCCGTAGCAGAGCAGCCTGTTGCTCGGTCCACAAAACAAAATCCTGATCGTAGCTGTTCATCGCCGAATCACCTTAAAAAGTCAGACCTCTCACGCCGCCTCGATCTCAAACCCGACGATATTCCGGCAGTCCCGGCCGAACTCGATTCCGATCAGCGTGATGGGCCAACCGGCGCCGGGATACTTCTCGGCTTGCCTTCTGTCGGAAACCGATCTGGCGCGATTATACTGACACAAAATCCCCTGCCCCCAACCGTCTCGGCTGCCGGCGGCGAGGAGAACAAACGACCGCTCGCCCATCACTCATTCCACCATGCGCCTCTCCCTCAGCCCCACCCCCCGCCTGCTGCGCTGGCTGACCGGCTGGACCCTGCTCGGTCTGGGGCCGGCGTTCTGGCCGGAACTGACCGTCGGGTGGATGCTGGCCGGCGGTCTGCTGCTCGCCATCGCGGCGCGCGACGCCTTCGCCCTCCACATCCGCCCGCCGCCGCTGGTCGAGCGTTTCGTCGCTCCCGCGCTGCCGCTGGGCGCGTGGTGTCCGGTCCGGTTGCGTTTCACCAATCCGCAATCCCAGCCGGCCAACCTGACGGCGTTCGACCACTACCCCACTCCCGCCGCCGACTGCGCCGACCTGCCGCAACGGCTTCGCGTCGAAGCCGGCGGCTGGGCCGAACTCACCTACCGGCTGCGGCCGGTGGCGCGGGGCGAATGGACCTTCGCCCCGGTGCAGGTCTGGCTGGAATCGCCGCGCGGACTGTGGCAACGCGACGACCGCCCGGGCGAACCGGCGACGATCCGCGTCTACCCCGACTTCGCCGCCATCGCCCGCTTCATCCGGCTGACCTCCGAACGGCGCGAGGCGCTGATGGGCATTCACCGGCGAAGGCGCCGCGGCGAAGGGCAGACGTTCTTTCAACTGCGGGAATACCGCATCGGCGACAGCCTGCGGCAGATCGACTGGAAGGCCACCGCCCGCATCCGCAAGCCGATCGCCAAGGACTATCAGGACGAGCGCAATCAGACCGTGCTGTTCCTGCTGGACTGTGGCCGGCGGATGCGCGCTCAGGACGACGACCTGAGCCACTTCGATCACGCCCTCAACGCCATGATCCTGCTGGCCTACGTCGCCCTGCGGCAGGGCGACGCCGTGGGCGTGCACGGCTTCGGTGGCGAGCGGCGCTGGCTCGCGCCCCGTTCCGGACCGGGAATGCTGGCCACCCTGATCAATACCGTCTACGACCTGCAACCCACCCTGGAAGCCCCGGACTACGCCGAGATCGCCAAGCTGACCATGACCCACCAGCGGAAACGGGCGCTGATCGTGCTGCTGACCAACCTGCGCGACGAAGATCAGGACGATCTGCGACCGGCGATCGCGCTCCTCAGCCGCCGTCATCTGGTGCTGGTCGCCAACCTGCGCGAACCGGTGCTCGACGAACTGCTGGCGCGGCCGATCCACGATCTGGCGCAGGCACGGTTGTACGCCACGACCTGCCACTATCTGCTGCAACGCGAGCGGGCTCAGGAAGAGCTGCGCCACCACGGCGGCATCCTGCTCGACACCCCGCCGCGGCGGCTACCGGCGGCCATGGTCAACCAGTATCTGGATCTCAAGCACGGCGGAAGACTTTGAAAATGCATCCTCGGTCCCTATATGATTGGATGAAGCCTTGTTTTCCGCGCGTTGCGACGGGCATTCCGGTGTGAACCCTTTATGCCCTCACACGGTCAATATCGACAGTTCCCAAACCCTGAGGAGATCCTGCAACGATGATGCAGAGAAACGACCTACTGGCCAAAGCGCCCATCACGCTGACGGCGGACCAGCCGGCAGTCGGCAACAAGGTGTTACGCAACACCTACTTGCTGTTGTCGATGACCCTGCTGTTCAGCGCCCTGACCGCCGGCGTTGCCATGGCCACCAACGCCCCACCGCTGCACTGGCTGGTCACGCTGGGCGGCTATTTCGGCCTGCTGTTCGTGGTTACCCGACTGCGCGACAGCGCCTGGGGGCTGGCGGCGGTGTTCGCCCTGACCGGTTTCCTGGGCTACACCCTGGGACCGATCCTGAATTTCTACCTGGCGCTGCCGAACGGCTCGCAACTGGTGATGACCGCCCTGGCCGGTACCGGCGCGATCTTCCTGGCGCTGTCGGCATATGCGGTGGTCAGCCGCAAGGATTTCAGCTTCATGGGCGCCTTCCTGATGGTGGGTATCCTGGTCGCCTTCCTGGCCAGCCTGGGCGCGGTGCTGTTCGATCTGCCCATGCTGTCGCTGGCGGTGTCGGCGATGGTCATCCTGCTGATGTCCGGCATGATCCTGTGGCAGACCAGCGACATCATTCACGGCGGGGAGACCAACTACATCATGGCCACCGTCACGCTGTACATCACGATCTTCAATCTGTTCGTCAACCTGCTCCAGATTCTGGGCGTGTTTTCCGGCGACGATTGATCGCTTCGGCTGAACCGCTCTCCCAACACAAAACCCCGCGCTTGCGGGGTTTTTGTCGCTTTTCCCTCGGCGCCCAATCCGCCCCCGACCCGCTCATGGCTTGAATCCCTCCGGCTTGTTACCGATCCACGCCACGAAACGGCCAATCGCCGGATGCGCCAGCAGCGCCTCGCGGCTGCGGTAGCCCACTTCCATCTCCTTCTCGCCCAACACTTCATGAATGTGGTCGTGACAGGGTCGACAAATCCACAAAATGCGGGTACGCACCTCCTCGCGACCGAACAGGCGCCGGGTGCGCTTCTTGCGATGCCGGGTACGGGGAATCAGATGGTGTCGGGTGAGCGCGGTCATCATCCGCCCGCACAATTCACAGCAGGATGGCTTGGCCGGCATGCGAGAAGAGTCGGCCATGTGCCTGGCCCCCGACCCTCAAAGAAAGAAGGGCCGGACAAGGTTGTCCGGCCAAAAACCACCAAAGGAGGATGTGCGGCAGACTGAGGAAAACCCAAAATGCCTGCCGCACGGAAGGCATTCTAGCAAAAAAATTTGAAAAAATATACTGCTTTTCGTTGTTTTTCGGCAAAAAACAACATTTTGTTGTATAAACAATAGGTTATAACCTAGCATTTTGCTGCGTTGCCGAAATAACCAGATGGTCAACGGTGATCGGGCGACCCACATCTCAAGCCCCCAGCCAACGGCCGGAAATGCTGACTACAGCACTGGATGCAGGCAGGCGGAGGGTTTCCGCATGTCCACCCGGAGGGTGTGGAACCCGCCCGAGATATTGTGATCGGTGACTCGCGACCAACCGTGATAGATAAATCCATTACCGAGGTTGCGATAGACATCCCGCGCCTCCTTCCAGCCCGATCGTTCCGGGTGAGGATCGTGGCGGATGAAGGATTGACCGGGCTTCAAGGTCAGCTTGACGTAGGTTGCACCGATCGGCAGCCAAAAGCGGGCGTTCATGGGCATTCCTCCCAATAGCCAATTCGAACCGGGCAAGTCACTTAATGGTCTGTGGCCGGGTCAGAATGAGCGGCAGGCCATCCACGTAACAAACGCCACCGAGCAGGGCCGACGCCGCCTGGTCCGCGTTCAGAGACGGAAATCCGGCTTGGATCAGGGATGTAGCCTCCCGAGCCAGCCCCTTGCCGAATGCAATCGTCCGAGCGGTATTGCAAAGACGCTCGGCATCCACCACCGTTTCCAAGATACGGGTCATGGTTGCGATCCTCTTGATTACTCAAACGAACATTAGGCAAATTACGTGCCTTGATCAAACCGGGCGTAGATCTGAACGTATGTTGAAATGTACCGTAACAGGGAGAACTAGAGCGAACACCCTACCGGCGATTCCGCTTGTCCCTTCAATCCGCTGGATGCGCCGAACGACACAATAATCCCTGGATTTTGGCTCGCTACTTCTTCAACAACCGCTGGACGGCCGCCAGATGCTCCGGTTCCTGGTGGCACAGGCCCTGGAAGCTGGCGCACAGATCGAGGAAATCCTTCAACTCCATGCGCTGCGCCATCTTCATGAGCCGCTTGGTCAGGCGTAGCGCCTTTGGGGGCTGGCGGGCAAACCCGGCGGCCAGTTCCCGGGCGCGTGCCATCAACCGCGCCGGCTCCACCACCTCCAGCACGATACCCAGGGCCTTGGCCTCGTCCGCACCGATGACCCGACCGCTCAGGGTCAGTTCGAACGCTTGCTGATAGCCGATCAGCCGTTGCAGGAACCAGGCGCCGCCATCCCCCGGAATGAGGCCCAGGTTGAGGAAGGTTTCGCCGAACGTCGCCCGGCTGGACGCCAGGCGGATATCCGCCATGTTCGCCAAATCGAAGCCGGCACCGATGGCCGGTCCATTCACCGCGGCGATGATGGGTACCTCGACCTGTTGCAAGGCCAGCGGAATCCGCTGGATGCCGCGCCGATACCGGGCAGCCACCTCGGCCACGTCGCCGGCGAAGTCGCCGCCGCGTTCGGCCATGTCCTTGACGTTACCGCCGGCCGAGAAGGCCGAGCCGGCCGCGGTGACGATCAGCACCGACACCCCGTCGTCTCGATTCACCCAGTCGGCGACGGCGACGATGTCGTCGATCAGGTGCGTGCCGGTGAGCGCATTGCGCACGTCGTGCCGGTTCAGGGTCAGCGTGGCGACACGCCCATCGATGTGTAGTAGCGCGTCGGTCAACTTCGGCGGATTCATCGGGCATTGTCCTTCGGATTCAAAACGGTCTGGCAGGCCATCACGGGATTGAGGGTCGTTGAAAAACAGGCGGGCGCGGTCAGGAAACCGACGACCGCGCCGAATGGAGTACCACGGTAACGCAAGGCTGGAGAAGAAGCGCGGCAACGGCGCGCAAGCCTTTGATTTGGCGGAGAGGGTGGGATTCGAACCCACGTGGGGCGGTAAAGCCCCCATCCGATTTCGAGTCGGCGCCGTTGTGACCGCTTCGGTACCTCTCCGGGAGGAATCGCTTGGAGCAAACGCTGAAGAGTTTTATATTTTACCTTATCGGGAAAGTTTTCCAATCCCCCAATCCATGCTGGCCACCTTGATATCGAAGGATCGTCCAGCCGGAATTACCCGTACTCGACCGATACGATGAAACAGGTTCCCCAAACCACCGATCCCAATCCGTCGAACGGCCAATCGGCTCCGGATTCCGATCGTGAATCCCGGCCCACCGGATTCGGCCTTCTCACATGGCTGAAACATTTGGCGCTTTACCTTGCCGCCGTGATCGCCACCTGCTTGATCGGCCTCTATTTCCTCTGGCAAATTCCGATCCCGCAGGATCTGTCGCAACTGGCCGGAAACACCGGCGGCAAGCCCCCCTCCAGACCTCTTTCGGCGGCTTTGGCTCCCTCTGCCCCGACGACCCCATTTCAATCCGTAACTCAATCCGCCAGCCCTGCTTCCACCGTTCCCGTTCAGCCGCCTGTTACCGGTAACCCTGTCGCCACCGTGTCCCCTCCAGCCACCACACAGACAACCGCTGGCGATCCGAACGCGCCGCCGTCCCTCGAGCCGCAGGCCAACCCGCTGGACGACCAGACCGGCTCCGCCCCTCCGCTGGCCGAAACTCCCGCCGAGGACCTCCCTCCCCCGACGCCGCAGTCGGAAATCGAGCAGTTGCTCGCCGAGGCCCAGCAACAAATCGACAATCGCCGGCTCACCGCCCCCGCCAGCGGCAACGCGCTACGGACCTACCAGCGCGTGCTGGAACTCGAACCCAATCATCCCGCCGCGCTCGAAGGCATCCAGCGCATCGCGATCTATTATCAGGACGCCGCCCAGCAAAGCCTGCAGCAGGGCCGCATCGAAGAAAGCCTGGCCTACATCAACCGGGGATTGCGAGCGGTGCCCAAGGACGAGGTCCTGCTGGGCCTGCGCCGCGAAGTTCGACTGGCCAAACAGCGGGAACAGGAAAATCAGCAGGCCCTGCTGGAAATGCGGCGCCAGCAGGCCGAACGGGAATATCAGGAACAACTACGCCAGCGGACGTTGGAATCGCAACAACCCTGGTGGCGCCAGCAGCCGCGGTACAACGAGGGCGGTGGCTTCAACCAGCGCTGAGTCCGGGTTCGGCGTCGGCGGGGGACCTGCTCCGGCGGGCGCGGAAAAATTCCCGCAGCAGGGCTCCACACTCCACTGCCAGGACACCGCCCGTCACTTCGGCGCGGTGATTGAGCGCCGCCGATCGCAGCAGGTCGAACACGGTCCCGGCCGCGCCAGCGCGGGGATCGGCGGCGCCGAACACCACCCGCGCCACCCGGGCATGCACGATCGCGCCGGCGCACATCGGACAGGGCTCCAGGGTCACGTACAGCGTGGTGTCCACCAATCGGTAATTGCCCACCCGCGCCGACGCCACCCGCAGCGCCAGCACCTCGGCGTGCGCGGTTGGATCGCAGGCCCCGATCGGCCGGTTCCAGCCCTCGCCGATGACCTCATCATCCCGCACCAGCACCGCTCCAACCGGAACTTCGCCGGCATCGGCCGCGCGCCGCGCCAACTCCAGCGACCGGCCCATCCAGTACCGGTCGCGGTCGTAGACCGGCGTCAACGCCCCCTCGATGGCGCTTGGAAACCGCCCGGTCATGCGTCCTGCTCCGCTGGTCCGTCCCCGGCAAGAGTGGCGGGCCGGTCCAGAGCGAGCCGCACCGCCCGCGCGAAATCCAGTTTCTGGAACGGCTTTTCCAGCAGGGCGCAATCCGCCGGCAACTGACCGGTCATGTTGGAAAAACCGGACATCAGCAACACCCGGAGCGCCGGCCGCCGCCGACGGGCCTCCCGAGCCAAGTCGTGACCCCCGATACCGCCTGGCATGGTCATGTCGCTCAACAGCAGATCCAGCGGCACGTTGCTGGCCAGTACCACCAAGGCCTCACGGCCGTTGGCGGCCTCGCGCACGACATAGCCCAAACCGATCAGGGTCCGGGCCACGAAGTGGCGGATGTCGGGATCGTCCTCCACCAGCAATATCTTTTCCCGTCCGCGCAGGCGGTTTTCGTCCGGCGCCGCTTCGGCGGTCGCGACGGTTTCCCTGCCTCTGGGGACATGGCGCGACAGATACAGTTCCACCGTGGTTCCGACCCCGACTTGACTGCGAATGCGAACGTGCCCGCCGGATTGCTTGATGAAACCGTAGACCATGCTCAGCCCCAGTCCGGTGCCGGCACCGAGTTCCTTGGTGGTAAAGAACGGCTCGAAGGCCCGTTCCAGTACCTCCGGGCCCATCCCGCAGCCGGTGTCGCTCACCGCCAGCCGCACGTAATCGCCGGGCACAACATCGGGGTAACGGGCGGTGTAGGCGGCGTCGAGCGTGACGTTGCCCGCCTCGATGCGCAACCGGCCGCCGCCGGGCATGGCGTCGCGGGCGTTGATCGCCAGATTGAGCACGGCATTGGTCAGCTGGCCTGGGTCCACCCGGATGTTCCAAACCGCCGGATCGGCCACGGTTTCCAGTTCGATGCTCGCTCCCAGGGCGCGCTGCAACAGTTCGGCGATTTCCTGTAATTGCTGGCCCGGGCCCAGCAGGCGCGGTTGCAGGGCCTGCTGGCGGGAAAACGCCAGCAGGCGGCGGGTCAGATCGGCGCCGCGCCGACCGGCATTCATCGCCGTATGGGCCGACTTGTACAATTCCGGATTATCCCGCAGGCCTTCTTCCAGCATGGCCAGATTGCCCAGAATGATGGTCAACAGGTTGTTGAAATCGTGGGCGACGCCACCGGTCAACTGGCCGACCGCCTTGAGCTTCTGCGCCTGGTTCAGCGCCCGTTGCGCCTGTTTGCGCTCTTCCATTTCCTGGGCCAGTCGAGCGTTGAGCGCCAGCAGTTCGGCGGTGCGCTCGCGGATCCGCGACTCCAGTTGTTCGTGGCTCTCCCGTAGTTCCGCCTCGGCGCGCTTGCGGGCGGTGATGTCCTCGTAGACGGTGATGAAACCGCCGCCGGCAATCGGCTCGCCGCGAATCTCCAGCACCGTGCCGCTCGAGCGAGTCCGTTCCAAACAATGGCTTTCAAAGCGCTCGGCCAGTTCGACCCGTTCCGCGACCTGCGTTTCCGGATCGCCGGGACCGTATTCGCCGCGCCGGGCGTTGAAGCGAAACAGTTCCGCCAAGGGCAACCCGACCCGGATCAGCTCCGGTGGAAAATCCAACAATTCGATGAAGCGCCGGTTCCAGACCCGCAAGCGCAGGTCGCGATCGAAGATGCTGATGGCTTCATGCAGATGATCCAGGCTGGCCAGGGTCAGCACGCCACGTTCGACGGCGGACAGACCGTTCGGATCCGGCGATGGATGATTCGGCGATTCGCACATGCAATACTCCCCTTCATTCGCCTGGCAAACCGGTCGTGGGTTATCCAGCTCGACGCTCGACCTCGGCTCGGGCCAGTTTCCCAAACAACTCACGCTGCGTGGCCTGGACCACCGCGACGATGGCGGGATGCAGCAACCGGCGCTCGGTGGTGATGGCGTAGAGTTGCTCGGTTACCGCCTCGATGCGCCCGACCGCCTGGACCATGTATTGCTGGCTCACGTAATCGGCAATCGCGGTCGGGGCCACGAACAAACCGGCGCCGGCCTGACCGAAGGCCTTGAGCAAGGCGCTGTCTTCAAATTCCCCCACGATGCGCGGGTACAGGCGTTGTGCTTCAAACCAGCGCATGAGGTCGGGCCGCAGCGCAACGTCCTCCCCCGGCAACAGAAACGGCGCCCGGTCCAGCAGCGCGGGAAAGGTTCCGGGCAAGGATTGCGCCAGTTCCGGCGCGGCGAACACTGTCAGATCGCTCTCGCCGAGAAAGTGGCTGTAGCCCCGGACGTTGAGGTGGGTGGGCATGGGCCGGTCGGCGATCACCAGATCGAGATGGTGGATCGCCATCTCCGCCAACAGCGGCTCCAACCGGTCCTCGCGACAGATGAGCCGCACCGGTTCGGCGAGATGCAACGCCGGCTCGACCACGCGATAGGCGACGGATTTCGGCACCGAGCCAGCGATGCCAATCCGAAACGGCTGGCTTTTCCGGGCCGCCTGGTCCACAGCGACCTCCAGCAGTTCGTTGCCGAGCGCGAAGATTTCATCGGCATAGCTGAAGATGCGGCGCCCCATCTCGGTCAATTCCAGACCACGCCCGACCCGGCGAAACAGTTCCACGCCGAGACTGGCCTCCAGCTCGCCCAGTTGACCGCTGATGGACTGCGGCGTCAGGTGCAGGCGCTGGCTGGCGCTGGCGATGCTGCCGGACTTGGCGACCATCCAGAAATAGCGCAGGTGCTTGAAGTTGAGGCTGGGCATTACATCGAAAAAATCGAGGCGGTCATGTCAGCGACACCCGGATTTCCGGGGTAAGGCCCTGTTCTCGTGCGATCATCGGCTGCGCTTCTCGGACTGGATGTCCTTGGGAATGACGACCTGGCCTTTGGTGGACAGGGTGACGTTGGCGGTGGACATGGCGACTTCCTGTAAGAATAAAGCAAGGAGATTAGTATGGTTCTGTAGCGATTGGGGTACAAGCCCTGCCGCACCCGAGCACCGATTTGACGAGACCAACTCCCAGATTGCATACCGCGATGGCGTTTCAGTGGGTAGGGTACGCAATGCGTACCCTACTGCTCCCAGGTTGCTTAGCAGTTATTCCGGCCAATAATCACCAGTAACCTGCTCGGTAGTGAATGGGCAAAGTTCGGGAAATGTAGTGACCGGCAAGCGAGTTTGGCGACTGGCGGATTTACGCGCCGATGCGTATTCAGTCGAAATTAAATCAGAAACTTGAGCCCATAAACTTGGGCTATCATTGATAATTCGTTCTACTTGGTGCCGACTGTTATCAATGCTGTTTTCCCAACTCCGGGAACGACGGCTGGTTTGATACTGCCATTTTAATAGATGCAATAAAATGTTATGCAAGTAACTGCTGATGGCACGCTTATCGCTTTTGCCCATGCTTTCAATTTCCTCAGCAATATTTTCCAAGTCCGCTTGGTCGAGCCTGCCTTGGCGCAAAAGTGCCGCCTGGGTTTGTGTCCACCGGTAAAAATCGCGTTCATAATCAGTTTTAATAGCGGAATTCATGAATGAATACCTCAGTTCTGGTTTACCTATTTCTGAAGGGCGCTTACACCGCCTCGCGAATCAGTTTCCGCCGTCCCTCACAAAGCACAACATGCAACCTCAAAATCCGTTCCTCCTCGGCGGGATGTCAGTCATACAATTCACGCCCCGAAACAGGAACACCCGAATGCTGATGACCGCCACCGCCAGTATCCCAGCGAACACGTACAGATCGGTATCACCGGTACCGATGGCGAGATAACGGACGCCGATCACCGACGCCAGCGCCACGCGACCCGCAATCGAAAACCAGCCGCTAGTGAACGATCCACTGCGCGTCCGACACCAGGCAGATTCCACCGAAGCGCTTCAGCAGCGGCCGGATGGCGTCGATCAGCGGCTTCAACTGCTCTTCCGGGCACGCGGTGATCACGTAGCTGTTCTTGAGCACGTCGGACAGTTGATCGCCGGCGCGCGCGCCCCGATCGCCCGTGCCGGCGGCGTCCCGAATCACCGTGTAGCCGGAGACACCCAACTGCTCCAGGCTCCTCAACAGCTTGTGCAATTCCAGCGAGTCGATGACGATCTCGATGCGTTTGACCGGACGCATGGTTTATCTCCACAGGTAATTGATGGCCTGCAAATACAGCGGCAGACCGACAATGATGTTGAACGGGAAGGTGATCGCCAGCGACATCGGTATGTACAGGCTGGGATTGGCTTCCGGAATGGCCAGCCGCACCGCTGCCGGCACCGCGATGTAGGAAGCGCTGGCGCACAGCACGACGAACAACAGGGCATCGCCTTTCGGGAGTCCCACCCAGTACGCCAGCCCCAAGGCCAGCATGGCGTTGAGCAGCGGAATCAGAATGGCAAAAGACACCAGGAAAATCCCGGTTTTCTGCAGATCCCGCAACCGCCGCGCCGCCACCAGACCCATGTCGAGCAGAAAGAAGGCGAGCAGACCCTTGAACAAATCACCCGTAAACGGTTGCAGCGCCTGCTTGCCGGATTCCCCGGTCAGCGCGCCGATCAACAAGCTACCCATCAATAGCAATACCGAGCCGTTGAAGAATGCATCGCGCAACAGCTCTGACCAGGAAAATTCGCTTTTCCCTTCCCCCTCGTCACTGGTCGGAAACATCCGATAAAACAGCACCCCGATGATGATGGCCGGCGATTCCATCAGCGCCATGGCCGCTACCATGTGGCCGCCGTAGGGAATGTCCAGCTTGACCAGCAGCGAGGTGGCGGTGATGAAGGTGACCGCGCTGATCGAACCATAGGTTGCGGCTATGGCCGCCGCATCCGCCACGCTCAGCCGCCATCGCAGAATGAAGAAGCTGTACAGGGGTACGACCGAAGCCATCAGCATGGCCAAGGCGATGGTGACGACCACGGTGTGATCGACGCCGCCTTGGTACAGTCCCACGCCCCCCTTGAAGCCGATGGCCAACAACAGATACAGCGATAGAAATTTGGCGATGGGCTGTGGTATTTCCAGATCGGAGCGCAGGAAGACCGCCAGCATTCCCAGGAAGAAGAACAGGATGGGCGGGTTGAGAAAGTTGGAAAGAATCAGGTCGATGTTCATGAACGTATCAAGGGTTGTGAGTGGAATACCCGCTTCGTGCGCCGGGCAGTGGAGAGATCGAATTGGAAGCGCTGGAAATTCAGGTCGCCAGCGCTCGTTCCACCCCCAGCATGCCCTGCTCGACGATGAAGTTAACGTAAGTAAAATTAACAGGACTTTCGCTTGGCTACCATATAAAGTGTTATTGTGATCAATAAACCTCTATATATGGTATTAAAACAGCCCATAAGCGAAAGTCCTGATTAATATGGTCCGGTAGCGATTGGGGCACAAGCCCGACTTCGCCCGAGGGCCGAAGGATCGCCAGTTGCGTGTTGAGGGTTTCTTCCCGGTGGCGGTAGGCAGTCATGTTCTGATCTCAGTCAGGCCGTTTGCTTGTAGAGGCTGAATTCTAATCAACGGCTTATGTGTAGGGGCTGGCGGGCTTGCCCGCGATGGGATGCTCGGCAACACATCGAATAAATCGAATAATACTTCAATATTATTCGGATTGTTAGATGTTTTTTCACCCTTTAGACTGTTCGTCGCCTTCCATCTGAAAGGAGCGACTTCATGAACATCCACATTCAGGCCCGGGGCTTTGCGCTAACCGACAGTCTGCGCGAACACGTCGAGCGGCGCCTGCGCTTCGCACTCGGCTGGGCCGATGATCGCTTGCGCCAGGTCTCGGTCCGCCTGTGGGACGAGAACGGCCCGCGCGGGGGCGAGGACAAGCGCTGCCGCATCCAGATCACCTTTCCCGGCGCCCCGAGCATCGTGATCGACGACACCGAAGCCGATCTGTACGTTGCCATCGACCGGGCCGCCGACCGGGCCGGCCGTTCGGTGGCACGTCGGCTGGAGCGGCAGCGCGACGGTCGTCAGGGTCCGCTCCCGGCAGTGGCCGATTCCGCCACCCTGTCCCTGCACCGAAGATCCACTGGAGGATCTCGATGAAATACTTGCCGGAATTGTTCGCCGCCAACGCCCGCTGGGCCGAGGAGATAACGGCCGCCGATCCCGGTTTTTTCGCCGGACTGGCGGCGATCCAAACTCCCGCCTACCTCTGGATCGGCTGCTCGGACAGCCGCGTGCCCGCCAACCAGATCACCGGCCTGAAACCGGGCGAGGTGTTCGTCCATCGCAACGTCGCCAACGTGGTGGTGCACACCGATCTGAACTGCCTGTCGGTGATGCAATTCGCGATCGACGTGCTCAAGGTCCAGCACATCATCGTGTGCGGTCACTACGGCTGCGGTGGCGTCAAGGCCGCCTTGGAAGGGGCATCCTTCGGACTGATCGACAACTGGCTGCGCCACATCCAGGACGTGCGCGACCGGCACGCGGAGCTGCTCGCCGCCCTGCAGGACAACGAGGCGCGCTGGCGGGCGCTGTGCGAGTTGAACGTCATCGAACAGGTGCGCAACGTCGCCCGCACCACTCTGGTGGGCGACGCCTGGAAGCGGGGACAACCCTTGATGTTGCACGGCTGGATTTACGGGTTGGCGGATGGTCGCCTGCAAGACCTTCAGACGTCCATTAAGGACGGTGCGGAACTGAATGACGCCATCGCCCTGGCGATCGCCGGCGTGCGGTCGCGCTACGCGCGGCGGTGAGGCCCGTTCAAGCCAATCGTCCACATACTTCACCTATAAACCCACACGAGAGAGAGAACGAGAACATGGCCAAAGAACTCTACAACATCGCCGAACAGCCGCCGCTGGGCGTCGTTCCCCCCAAGATGCACGCCTGGCTGATCCGTCCGGAACGCTTTGGGACGCCGATGCAGGCGTTTCAGCAGGAAGTGGTGGACGTGCCGGCCATCGCCGACGACGAAGTGCTGGTCTACGTGATGGCCGCCGGCATCAACTACAACAACGTCTGGGCCGGGCTGGGCATCCCGGTCAACGTCATCGGCGCCCGCAACAAGGCCTTTGCCCGGGGAGAACAAGGCGAACCGGAGCCCTTTCACATCGGCGGCAGCGACGCCTCCGGCATCGTCTACAAGGTCGGCAAGGACGTCACTCATCTGAAGGTCGGCGATGAAGTGGTGATTCACTGCGGCCGGTACAGCCGCGACTGCGAGTGGGTCAAGAACGGCGGTGACCCCATGTACTCGCCCACCTATCGCATCTGGGGTTACGAAACCAACTGGGGCAGCTTCGCCCAGTTCACCAAGGTGCAGGCCCAGCAGTGCATGCCCAAGCCCCAGCACATGAATTGGGAAGAAGCGTCCGCCTACACCCTGGTCGCCGCCACCGCCTGGCGGATGCTGCACGGCTGGGGAGTCAACGCGATCAAGAAAGGCGACGTGGCCCTGATCTGGGGCGGCGCGGGCGGACTCGGCTCCATGGCGATTCAGATCGTCAAGGCGGCGGGCGCTACCCCCATTGCCGTTGTATCCGGCGAGGACAAGTTCGACTACTGCATGAAGCTGGGCGCCAAGGGCTGCATCAACCGCAACGACTTCGACCACTGGGGCATGTTGCCGCACTGGAAGGACAACGCCGGCTACGCCAAGTGGCTGAAAGGGGTACGCGCGTTTGGGGCCAGGATTTGGGAGGTGCTGGGCGAAAAGCGTGCCCCCAACCTCGTGTTCGAGCACCCCGGCGAAACCACCATCCCGACCTCGATCTTCGTTTGCGAGACCGGCGGCATGGTGGTGGTCTGCGCCGGCACCACCGGCTACAACGCCACCGTGGACCTGCGCTATTTGTGGATGCGGCAGAAGCGCCTGCAAGGCTCGCACTTCGCCAACACCGTGCAATCCAACCAGATGAACGAACTGGCGGTGCGCGGCCTGCTCGATCCCTGCCTGTCGCGCGCTTTCCCCTACACTGACATTCCCCACGTGCACCAGTTGATGTACGAAAACAAGCACCCACACGGCAACATGGCGGTGCTGGTGGGCGCCAAAGACTTTGGTCTCGGCGCCAGCAGCAAGGCGCCGGTCGCCATCGTTCATCCGACTCTGCCCAAGGACGACGTCCACACCACGCCGCATCCCTACCCACTGTCCGCGCCGCTGCCCAGCATCGCCGAAGCCGAAGCCATCACCATCGCCGACGACGGCACCTTGGTCGAGGACCTGATGCATCGCGGCATCATCGCCTGCGCCCCCGGCGACACCGTCGGTCAGGTGGCGAAGATCATGGTGGACAACGAGATCCACGCGGTGGTGGTCATGGACGGCGGCAAGGCGGTCGGCGTGGTGTCGCAAACCGACATGGTGCTGGCGCGGCAGGGGCGAACGCCGGAGCAGGCCCGCGCCCTGCTGGCCAAGGACATCATGACTCCCGGTTGCGCCACCTGCGACGCGGGCATCCTGCTGAGCGAGGCGGTCAGTTTGATGACCGGCCGGCGGATGCACCGGCTGGTGGTCACCGAAAACGGCCAGCCCACCGGCGTCATTTCCATGACCGACGTGGTGCGGAAAATCATCGGGGAGTGAGCCCCGAGCCAGACTCGATCGGTCAAACCGGGGGCGTCGAGGACGTCAACGCATCTTGACGCCCCCATTCCGGATTTCCCGATTCAAGTTGCCGTATCTCCAAATTTCTGAACGTGAAGCTGCGTTTGGTCGAATTCGAGAGCGGTCGACAGATTCGACTTCACCGTTTGCAATATCTCGGACAGGTATTGCTGCTGTTCGGCTGACAGGCCGCGCAGCATTTCCGCGCGGGTATTCAAAACGATGCTCTCGACCTCGGCGATCAGTTGCCTCGCCCGGTCGGTCAGATGAATACCCCACAGACGCCGGTCGCCAGGGATCGGACGCCGCTCGATCCACCCACTCCTTTCAACCTGATCGATCAGCCGACCCGTGGTGGATTTCTCGATCTCAAGTTCATCCGATATTTGCGATTGGCTCAGACCTTCGTGGTTGGACAAGATCGCCAGAATCGACCATTGGGCGCGGGACAAGCCCAGCGGCTGTAATCGGCGATCAATCAACTTGCGCAGCAAGTGAGCGGCGTCGGTCAGGAGGAAGCCCGGGCCTCGGTAAGAGTCTTGGATGATCATACGGGTTGTCTCAGCCGCGATGCTTTAACGACAGTAGGGTTAGCATAACAAATGCCAGCGAACCGATTTCGGGAAAGCTGAATTATTAGTTGAAAAGTAAGCTTGCTTATTATAAGCTTAATTTTATTAAGCTAACTTATATTAATCTGATCACAAAGTTTCCCAATATGTCGAAAAGACCCCGGCGGCTTGATGAGGGCTGACGAGGAAGTGACGACGCGTTTGGCAACCTGATCACAATCACTGGAGGAGGAAAGCCATGAGCAACACACCAAACACCGCCAGCGTACCCACCAACAACCAGAAACTGATCGCTTGGGTTTTCGAGATAGCGGCGCTGTGCAAGCCAGAGCAGGTCGTCTGGTGCGATGGCTCGCAAGCCGAATACGACCGGCTGTGCAAGCTGATGGTCGCGGGCGGTACCTTCATTCGCCTGAATCCGGACAAGCGGCCCAACTCCTACTTGGCACGCTCGCACCCCTCCGACGTCGGTCGGGTTGAAGACCGTACTTTTATCTGCTCGATCAACAAGGAGGATGCCGGCCCGACCAACAACTGGGCGCCACCGGCGGAGATGCGCGCCACCCTGAACGGCCTGTTCGACGGCTGCATGCGCGGCCGCACGATGTATGTCATCCCGTTCAGCATGGGTCCGCTCGGCTCGCCCATCGCCAAGATCGGCATCGAAATCACCGACAGCCCCTACGTCGTGGTCAACATGGGGATCATGACCCGGATGGGCCGCGCGGTGCTGGACGTGCTGGGCGAAGACGGTTTCTTCATCCCGTGCGTCCACTCGGTGGGCGCGCCGCTGGCGCCCGGCCAGAAGGACGTGCCGTGGCCGTGCGAGGCCGACATCAAGCGCAAGTACATCGTCCACTACCCGGAAACCTACGAGATCTGGTCCTACGGTTCCGGCTACGGCGGCAACGCCCTGCTCGGCAAAAAGTGTCTGGCGCTGCGCATCGCCTCGGTCATGGCGCGCGACGAGGGCTGGCTCGCCGAGCACATGCTGATCATGGGGTTGGAAACGCCACAGGGCGAAAAAACCTACCTCGCCGCCGCCTTCCCCAGCGCCTGCGGCAAGACCAACCTGGCGATGCTGGTCCCGCCCAAGGGCTTCGAGGGCTGGAAGATCACGACCGTGGGCGACGACATCGCCTGGATCAAGAAGGGCCCGGACGGGACGTTGCGCGCGATCAATCCGGAGTCGGGCTTCTTCGGCGTGGCCCCCGGCACCAACATGAGTTCCAACCCCAACGCGATGCTGACCATCACCAAGAACTGCATCGTCACCAACGCCGCGCTGACCGACGATGGCGATGTCTGGTGGGAGGGCATGGACGGTCCGCCGCCGGCGCACGCGATCGACTGGAAGGGCGAGGACTGGACGCCCGACTGCGGCCGTCCGGCGGCGCATCCCAACGCCCGCTTCACCGCGCCGGCCAGCCAGTGCCCGAGCATCGATCCGGAATGGGAAAATCCGGCCGGCGTACCGATCAGCGCGTTCGTGTTCGGCGGGCGGATGAGCAAGGACATGCCGCTGGTGTTCCAGGCCTTCAACTGGAGCCACGGCGTGTACCTGGCCGCCACCATGGGCTCGGAAGGGACGGCCGCCGCGATCGGCCAGGCGGCGATGCGCCGCGACCCGATGGCGATGCTGCCGTTCTGCGGCTACAACATGGCCGACTATTTCAGCCACTGGCTAAACGTCGGCCGCCAGGTGCCCAATCCGCCCCGCATCTTCCGCGTCAACTGGTTCCGCAAGGACGACAACGGCAAATTCCTCTGGCCCGGCTTCGGCGAGAACATGCGCGTCCTGAAGTGGATCGTCGACCGGGTCCACGGTCGCGGCTACGGCGTCGAAAGCCCGGTCGGCTGGATGCCGCGTCACGAGGATCTCGAATGGTGGGGCCTGGATTACCCCAAGGAAATCTTCTACGACCTGATGACGGTGGGTCGCACGGCCGGCGCGTCCGAGGCGCACGCCCACGAGGAGCATTTCGATTTGTTCTTCGACCGTCTGCCCAAGGAATTCATCTTCGAGCGCGAGCTATTGCGCTCCCGGTTGTGGCGCTCGCCCGCTCAGTGGGAACTGGCGCACGAGACCGCCTGACCGGTTTTTTGCTTTGGGTCGGGTCGCGCCCGCAAAAGACACCCGGCCTAATCCCCCGGTGGCGCGGCCCGATCCCCTCATTCAGCTTGAACGAAGGTTCGTTGAGGAGAACATTCCGTATGTCACGCAAAAAAATCGCGTTGGTTGGCGCCGGCCAAATTGGCGGCACACTCGCTCTGCTGGCCGGCATGAAGGAATTGGGCGACATCGCCCTGTTCGATATCGCCGACGGCGTTCCCCAAGGCAAGGCGCTCGACATCGCCCAGGCCGCGCCGGTCGAGGGCTTCGACGGCGTTTACACCGGCGGCAGCGATTACGCCGTCATCGAGGGCGCGGACGTGGTGATCGTCACCGCCGGCGTGCCGCGCAAGCCGGGCATGAGCCGCGACGACCTGATCAGCGTCAACACCAAGGTCATGGTCGCGGTCGGCGAAAACATCAAACAGCGCTGCCCCGACGCCTTCGTCATCGTCATCACCAACCCGCTCGACGCCATGGTCGGGGTGTTGCAGCAGATCTCGGGCCTGCCGGCGGAAAAGGTGGTCGGCATGGCCGGCGTGCTGGACAGCGCGCGATTCCGCCATTTCCTGGCCGACGAATTCAAGGTTTCGGTCGAGGACGTCACCGCCTTCGTGCTGGGCGGCCACGGCGATACCATGGTGCCGCTGGTGCGCTATTCGACGGTCGCCGGCATCCCGTTGCCCGACCTGGTCAAGCTGGGGTGGACCACCCAGGAACGACTGGATGGGATCGTCAAGCGCACCCGCAACGGCGGCGGCGAAATCGTGGCGCTGTTGAAGACCGGCTCGGCGTTCTACGCCCCGGCTTCCTCGGCCATCGCCATGGCCGACGCCTATCTGAAGGACAAGAAACGCCTGTTGCCCTGCGCCGCCTATCTAAGCGGACAATATGGCGTCAGCGGCATCTACGTCGGCGTTCCGGTGATCCTGGGCGCGGGCGGGGTGGAGAAAATCGTCGAAATCGAGCTGAACGCCGAGGAGAAGGCGATGTTCGATCACTCGGTCAAGTCGGTCAAGGAACTGGTCGAGATCACCAGGCAGTTCCTGTAAACGCCAGCGCTATCGACTGACCGCCTGGCAATACTCCGCTGCCCTATGGATCGGCTGCGCGGACAATCCCGGCGCCGTGTAAAGAGAAAATCGCAATGCCTTCGTCAACGCCAGGCCTTCCTACCTCAAGCGCGGATTTGTCTTGGCACGCCGAAACTCCCGAAGCCGTCGCCAGTCGGCTGTCGGTCGATCCGACGAGGGGACTGACAACCACCGAGGCGCAAGCCCGCCGCCAGCGCCACGGCCCCAACCGCCTCGCCGAGCCGGCGCCGCGCCCGGTCTGGCTCAAGTTCCTCGACCAGTTCAGGAGCTTTCTTGTCATCGTCCTGCTCGGCGCGGCCGTGCTGGCGGGCGCGGTGGGCGACCTCATGGACGCGGTGGTCATCGCCATCGTCGTCTTCATCAATGCCCTGCTCGGCTTTTTCCAGGAACATCGGGCCGAGGCCACGCTGGCGGCGTTGAAGAACATGCTGGCGCCCGTCGCCCGGGTGCGCCGCGACGGTCAGGCCGCGCTGGTCGAAGCCGCGCATCTCGTGCCCGGCGACGTGCTGCTGCTGGAAGCCGGCGACCGCATTCCGGCCGATGCCCGGGTCATCGCCGCCCACGCGGCGGAAGTGGCGGAGGCGGCCCTGACCGGCGAATCGCACGCCGTCACCAAAATACCACTACCGGCGGCGGCGGACGCCGTGCTGGCCGAGCGCGGCAACATGGTGTTCACGAACACGGTGGTGACCCGAGGTCGGGTCGAGGCCATCGTCACCGCCACGGGGATGGCCACCGAAATGGGCCGGCTCGCCGGTCTTCTGGCCGAGACGGCCGAATCGGCCACCCCGTTGCAAGTCCAGCTCGACCGGCTGGGCAAGCGGCTGGCGGCCATCGCCGGGGCGGTGGTGGGGCTGATCTTCGTTATCGGCGTGCTGCGCGGCGACGATCTGGTGACCACCGCCATGACCGCCATCGCTCTGGCCGTGGCGGCGATTCCCGAGGGCCTGCCGGCGGTGGTCACGGTCACCCTGGCCCTGGGAATGCACCGCATGGCCAAGCGCCACGCCATCGTCAAGAAGCTGGCGGCGGTGGAAACGCTGGGCTGCACCACGGTGATCTGCTCGGACAAGACCGGCACGTTGACCCTGAACCAGATGACCGCGCGTCGCCTGTACTACCGGGGCCGGCGCTTTGCCGTCAGCGGCGAAAGCTATGATGGCGCTGGAACCATCACCGCCGAAGACGGGCAGGGCGCCCCGGACTTCCTGCCGCTGATGGCGCCCGCCACCCTGTGCGCCGACGCCCGTCTCCGCGACGGCCAGCTCATCGGTGATCCCACCGAAGGCGCGCTGCTGGCGCTCGCCGCCAAGGGGGGCGTGTCGGCGGACGAGATCACTCGGCGTACCCCGCGCATCGCCGAAATTCCCTTCGATTCGGCCCACAAATTCATGGCCACCTTCCATCACGACGGGACCGTGGTGCGGATGTGGGTGAAGGGCGCGCCTGACGTGCTGCTCGCCCGCGCCGGTCGCTGGCTGGACGGGGACGGGGAAGCGCCGCTGGACGGCGCCGGCCGCGAGTTGTTCGCCACGGAAAACGCGGCCTTGGCGGAACAGGCGATGCGCGTGCTGGCGGTGGCCGGGCGCGTCATCCCGGCGCAGGACTTCGATCCGGCCGGTGACCTGATGGCCTGGGCGGACGATCTCACGCTGATCGGGTTGATCGGCATCATCGACCCGCCCCGCCCCGAGGCGCGCGAGGCCATCCGCGTCTGCCAGGCCGCCGGCGTGACGGTGAAGATGATCACCGGCGATCATCGCGCCACGGCGGCGGCCATCGCCCGCGATCTCGGTCTGAGCGGCGAAGTCCACGAAGGCCGCGAACTGGAGGGGCTGGACGCGCCGGCGCTGGATGCGCTGGTCGAGCGCACCGCCGTGTTCGCCCGGGTGGCGCCCGAGCACAAGATGCGCATCGTCGAGGCGCTGAAAGCGCGCGGCCAGGTGGTGGCGATGACCGGCGACGGCGTCAACGACGCGCCGGCCCTGAAAACCGCCGACATCGGCGTGGCGATGGGGATCACCGGCACCGAAGTGACCAAGGAAGCAGCTACCCTGGTGCTCACCGACGACAACTTCGCCAGCATCGTCGGCGCGGTGAAGGAAGGCCGCACCATCTACGACAACATCGTCAAGTTC
>JAVMKJ010000230.1:0-8891 GCA_031732855.1 Candidatus Competibacter sp. | reverse complement strand
GGCTTCTATCTTAAATGGCCCGGCCCCTGGTCTTGACTGAAGGGTCCACTTTAGGAGAAGCGATATGCGTATTGCGACATGGGTGATGACGGCGGCCTTGGGGTTCGCGCCTTGCGCGGCTTCCCGGGCGGCGGGGTCCGACGACAATAGAGATGTTCCAAAATAATTTTATTTATTATTTTCAATATATTATGAAGTGGCTATAGTAAAATAATTATTTTATCAATAACTTAGATTTTATTTTTCAAATTGCTATTAAGTTCCGGAACCACTTCAAGAAAATATGGCTGACCAGATTATTTTAATGGTAGCTGGCCTGCTCAAACTCATAATTTGCTATTATGTTTAATAGGTTATGATGCTTATTTGGGAACAAGTCTAATGATGTGATGGCTGTCGTAAAGGACTACCTGGGCTACATGAACCAGGGAGCGGTGGAGAAGTTTGTGGCGCTCTGCGCACCCCAGACCATCATCATCGATGACTTCCCGCCGCATACCTGGCAGGGGCCGAATGCGTGCGTGGACTGGCTGACAGCGTTTGCGGCTTATGACAGCGGCAAGGCGATCACCCCGCGAGCGGTGACCATCGGTAAACCGTGGCGCCTGAGCGTGACCGG
Organism: Candidatus Competibacter sp.; assembly: GCA_031732855.1. Taxonomy (GTDB): domain Bacteria; phylum Pseudomonadota; class Gammaproteobacteria; order Competibacterales; family Competibacteraceae; genus JAVMKJ01. The sequence continues at coordinate 8,272 of JAVMKJ010000230.1, read as the reverse complement.
TGACGTTGCCTATGTGGTGCTTCCCGCGACCTACAAATACGTGCGGGCGGGGGAGAAGGTCACCGAGTCCGGCTCGGTGTGGACGCTTTCGCTGCAAAAGGGACAGGCGGGCTGGCGCATCAAGGGATGGGCCTGGGGGCAGCGGTAGCACGTGGGGAATGGGGTCAGGTCTTGACTTGTTCCTCCGATAAGTGTGGCCAGGCTCGATCAGAAGCACGGCAAAGTGCTCAGATCGCCTAACAACCGCCTAAGCGCCGACCCAAAGCCACGCCCCGACCTCATTCCCAATATTCGAGTCTGTGCTGGCGTGGCATTGGGCCGGCTAGGCAGAACGTTACCATCGACAAGCCGTTTCTCACCGTCGGCCAGCGGCTTGAGGCGGGCGGGCGGGATCGACCTCACGGCGGCGGCGGCGCCAGCACCTCGCGGCTGCCGTTGGGCTGCACCGGACCCACCACCCCGGCGCTTTCCATTTCCTCCACCAGCCGCGCCGCCCGGTTGTAGCCGATCCGGAGCCGGCGCTGCACCCCGGACACCGAGGCCCGCCGCGATTCGGTCACGATGCGCACCGCCTCGTCGTACAGCGGGTCGCTTTCGCCGGTGCGGCCATCCCCGTCGCCGTTGCCGTTGCCGTTACCCCCGTCGCCCTCCTCGCGCGGCTCGGCCAGCACGTCGTCGATGTAGTCCGGCGCGCCGGTCTGGCGCAGGTAGTCGACCACCCGATTGACCTCGTGATCGTCCACAAACGCGCCGTGCACCCGCTGCGGCAGGCCGGTGCCGGGCGGCAGGTACAGCATGTCCCCATGCCCCAGCAACTGCTCCGCGCCCATCTGGTCGAGGATGGTGCGGGAATCCACCCGCGACGACACCTGAAAGGCGACGCGGGTGGGAATGTTGGCCTTGATCAGCCCGGTGATCACGTCCACCGAGGGCCGCTGGGTCGCCAGAATCAGGTGGATGCCGGCGGCGCGCGCCTTCTGCGCCAGCCGGGCAATCAACTCCTCCACCTTCTTGCCGACGATCATCATCATGTCGGCCAACTCGTCGATGACCACCACGATGAACGGCAGGGGTTGCAGCACCGGGATCTCGCCCGGCGTCCCCTCCCCGCCCGGCCGCCAGAACGGATCGGTCAGCCCCTCCCCCGCCGCCAGCGCGTCGATCACCTTGCGGTTGAATCCCGCGATGTTGCGCACCTTCAGCGTCGCCATCAGGCGGTAGCGGCGCTCCATCTCGGCCACGCACCAGCGCAGGGCGTTGGCCGCCTCCTTCATGTCGGTCACCACCGGAGTCAACAGATGCGGGATGTCCTCGTAAACCGACAATTCCAGCATCTTCGGATCCACCAGGATCAGCCGGACCTCGCTGGGCGGAGCCTTGTACAGCAGGCTGAGCAGCATGGCGTTGATCGCCACCGACTTGCCGGAACCGGTGGTGCCGGCTACCAGCAGGTGCGGCATCTTCGCCAGGTTGGCGACCACCGGCCGGCCGCCGATATCCTTGCCCAGCGTCAGAGTCAGCGGGGCGGCGGACTCGACGTACACCGGTGCTTCCAACACTTCGCGCAAATAGACGATCTCGCGCTTGCGATTGGGAATCTCCAGCCCGATCACCGACTTGCCGGGGATGACCTCGACCACCCGCACGCTGATCACCAGCAGGCCGCGCGCCAGATCCTTGGCCAGATTGCTGATCTGGCTGACCTTCACCCCCGGCGCCGGGTCGATCTCGAACCGGGTGATGACCGGTCCCGGCTCCACCGCCACCACCCTGACCTCGATGCCGAAGCTTTTGAGCTGGGTTTCCACCTGGCGGGACATGTCGTCCAGCGCTTGCGAGGAATAGCCGGCGGTGCGCGCCGGAGGGGGGTCGAGCAGGTCCAACGACGGCAGCGGATACGGCGCGACCGGGACCGGCGCCGCCACCCGCCGGGCCATCACCGCCACCGGCGCCCTGGCGGGAACAACGGCTGCCGGGGAATCCGGCGGCGGGGGCGAAACCCCGGGCCAATCCGAATCTTCCCCGTCTTCCTCGTCGAAATCCGGCTGGATCGGGCATGCGTTCGAAACCGCGCGCGGGAACTGGCCGTCCGCCTCGGACGAGGCGGGCGTTTTCGTTCCCGCCCCCACCGGCGAAGCAGACACCACCGGCGCCACCGGATCGTTCGAGGCCGCGACGGCAAACCCGTCGCCGGGGCGCCAGGGCACCTGCACCGACGGCACCACGGGAACGACCGCCGGCGGACTGGCGGCCATCGCGGACCCGCCGGCCGCGGTGGGGAGCAAGGTCAGCATATCCAGACCCGGCGACTCCGGGGTGGTCCCGTCGGGGGGCGGCGGCGAACCCTCGCCGGCCATCGGCAAATTCAGGACGGGCTCGATGCGCGCCGGGTACCGGTTGGCGCTCGCAACCCCCGCCTCTTCGAGTCCGGCCGCCGGTGGCGATCCGGTGGAAACGGCCGAGGGGATCGATGAGGGCGACGTCGCGGCCGGCGCGATCGGCATCGCGACATCGGCCGCGACCGACCCGCGGTCGCGCCACCGGGCCAGCGGCTTTTCGATCGCGGCGCGCAGCCAGAGCGCCAGCGTCGACCGCGACCGATCGGTCGCCGGCGTTTCCGTACTTGCCGCGATGGCGGCGGTCGGCTCGAAGCCCCCGTTCCCGGCATCGCCGGCGCCGTCGATCTCCCTGGCCCGCTCCGCCGGCCAAACCCAGCGCAACGGCACCAGCGCCAGCGCGCCGACTGCGTCCAACACCTTCAGCGTCCCGCCGCCGATCCAGTCCAGGATCGTCAGCCACGACACCCCCGTGGTCAAGGTCACGCCGCCCAGGAACAGCGCGGCCAGGAATACGTTGCCGCCGGTCAAGCCGAAGGCCTGGGTCAGGAACCGGCCGACGTGCACGCCCACCAGCCCGCCGGCCGTTCCGTCGCCGGGCACGGTGCCGGGAGCCGCGTGCAGGTGCAGCGCCGCCAGCCCGCAGGCGGTCGCCAGCGTCACGACGAACCCCAGCACCCGAAACAGCACGATTTCGGCATCCAGTTCCAGCAGCGCCCCGCGCTTGAACAGTCGCCAGCCGCCGAAGACGATCCCCAGCGGCAACAGACCGGCCGGAAAGCCGAAAAAATACAGGGTCACGTCGGCGAACCAGGCTCCCGCCGTGCCGCCCAGATTGTGAATCCGGGCCACGTTCGCGGTATGGGTCCAGGCCGGATCCTCGGAGCTGAAGGTGGCCAGGGCGCCGATCATCCCCAGCGCAACGATCACCAGCAGCCAGAAGCCGATCTCCCGCAGTACTCCATGGAGAAAACGAAGGATGCCCGTCCGGATCGCGGTCGGGCTGGTCTTGATTCGATGTGCCTGCGCCAAAATTCAGTCCTGTCGTCGTATGGGAAATCGATCGTGGAGGGCGGATGCCCGCGAGGATGCGCGGCCGCGGCCGGCGGCCGACGGGGAGGTCGAGATATTAATTGTCCCATTCCAGCGCGTTCGCGTGAAGGGCATCGGCGGGGAGTCGCGGGCGAACCGATGCGTGGTTTCGGGTTCCAATACAGGCGATTCGATCCGGTATCGGACTTGCCAGCATCCGTTCCCTTCCAACCGCCAACACCCATTCGTGGATCATGCGCATCCAACGTATCGACAGCCTGACCGAAATCTCCGCCGCCGAGTGGAACGCGCTCGTACCGGACCGCAACCCGTTTCTCAGCCACGAATTCCTGAGCGCGCTGGAACGGCACCAATGCGTCGGCGAACACAGCGGCTGGTTGCCCTGGCCCGTCGTCTGCCGCGCCGGGGACGGACGGTTGCTGGGCGCGGCCCCGCTGTACCTGAAATTCAACTCCTACGGCGAATTCGTGTTCGACTGGGGCTGGGCGGAAGCCTACCGCCGGCAGGGGCTGCCCTACTACCCCAAGCTGGTCGGGGCCATCCCCTACACGCCGGTCACCAGTCCCCGCCTGCTGCTGGCGCCCGACCAGCCGCGCCCCCGGGAAACGGCGCGAGCCCTGATCGACTTCGTGCTGGAGGAAAGCCGCTGCCGCCAACTGTCCTCGATCCACTGGCTGTTTCCCACCCCGTCCGACCTGGAACCCCTGCTGGAACGGGGGTTCATGCCCCGGCTGGGCTGCCAGTTCCACTGGCACAACCGCGGCTACCGGGACTTCCAGGATTTCCTGGACACCTTCACCGCCAAGCGGCGCAAAAACATCAACCGGGAACGCCGGTTGGTGCGCGAGGCCGGGCTGGAACTGCGCGTCCTGCGCGGCCGGGACGTCGGCGAGGCGCAATGGGCCACCGTCCACGACTTCTATCGTTCCACCTTCCACCGGCTGGGCGGCGTGCCGACCCTCACCCTCCCCTTCTTCCAGGAGATCGCGACCACGCTGGACGACCGCATCCTGCTGGTGCTGGCCTTCGCCGGGGAGCGCGCGGTGGCGGGCGCCATCAGCTTTCGCGACGCCACCACGCTCTACGGCCGGCACTGGGGCTGCCGGGCCGACTACGACAGCCTGCACTTCGAAGCCTGCTATTATCAGGGCTTGGAGTACTGCATCCACCATGGCTTGCGGCGCTTCGAGCCGGGGGCGCAGGGCGAGCACAAGATTTATCGAGGCTTTATGCCGGCGTTAACCCACTCGACCCACTGGATCGCCGACCCGGGCTTCCGGCGGGCCATCGCCGATTTTCTCGGCCGGGAAGCGCCCGCGGTGCGCGATTATGCCCGGCGATTATTGCAACATTCGCCCTACCGGGACGAGGTGACGCCCGATGCGCCTGCCGTGGCTGGATCCGCGTGACGACAGCCAGCCGTTTCCCCCCCCCAGTCGGGCATTGACCGAACCCGACGGCCTGCTGGCCGCCGGCGGCAGTCTGACCCCGCGCCGCTTGCTGCGCGCCTACCGGCTGGGCATCTTTCCCTGGTACTCGCCCGGCCAGCCGATTCTGTGGTGGTCGCCGGATCCGCGTCTGGTGCTGTTCCCGGAATGCGTCAGGATTTCGCGCAGCCTGCGCAAGACCATTCGCAAAGGCCTGTTCGCCGTCACCGCCGATACCGCCTTCGATCGGGTCATCGAGGCCTGCGCCGGACCGCGCGAGGGGAACCCGGGCACCTGGATCACCCCGGAGATGCGCCGTGCCTACGGCCGGCTGCATCGCCTCGGCCATGCCCACTCCATCGAAACCTGGCGCCAGGGCGAACTGGCGGGCGGCTTGTACGGGGTGGCGGTGGGCCGCGCGTTCTTCGGCGAATCCATGTTCAGCCGGGCGAGCGACGCGTCCAAGGTGGCGCTGGTGGCCCTGGCCCTGCAGTTGCGCCGCTGGGACTGGGCCGTGATCGACTGCCAGGTGCGCACCGCTCACCTGTCGAGCCTGGGCGCGGTGGACGTTCCCCGCGCGACCTTCCTGCGGTTGCTGGAACGGCATTGCCCCCTGCCGGGTCGGGAAGGCGCCTGGCGGCTGGACGCCGACCTGTTCGCCGACCTGCTCGCCGACACGCCGTCATGAGCAATCCCCGCGATTCGCTGTACGACCTGCGAATGTTCCTGACCACCGATTACCCGTGCAGTTACCTGCCCGGCCGACCGGCCCGCAACCTGGTCGCCGATCCGGCGGCGACCGACGTTCGGCTGTACACCCAACTGGCGGAACTGGGCTTCCGGCGCAGCGGCGACCATGTCTACCGTCCCCATTGCCGGAGCTGCGCGGCCTGCCGGTCCTTGCGCATCCCGGTGGAGCGATTCCGGCCCAACCGCTCGCAGCGGCGAATCTGGGAGCGCAATCAGGATCTGCGGGTGCGAGAGCTGGACGCCGAGTTCGCGGACGAGCATTTCGAACTGTTCGCCCGCTACATCACGGTCCGACATGCCGGCGGGGGCATGGATCCGGCCAGTCCGGACAGCTACTGGTCGTTCGTCGCCTCGCGCTGGTGCCCGACCTGGCTGTGCGAGTTCCGCCGGGATCGGGAGTTGCTGGCGGTGGCGGTGGTGGACCGGCTGGATAACGGGCTGTCGGCAGTCTACACCTTCTTCGACCCCCTGGAGGACGCGCGCGGGCTGGGAACCTTCGCCATCCTGTGGCAGATCGCCACGGCGCGGCGGCTGGGTCTGAACTGGGTTTACCTGGGCTACTGGGTCGAGCGTTGCGGCAAGATGGCCTACAAGGCCCGGTTCAACCCGCACGAGGTATTCGTCCCGGAACGCTGGGGGTGGTTGCCGGGAAAGGAGACGGCATGATGGTCTGGATTGCGCCGGTGGTGCTTCGGACGTGGATACCGACTCATTAAGCTGCTTTACAAGCAACGCATCATGCCGGGAAATCAAACGGCGTCCTTCATCCCGATTTCCGCCAGGTATTGCGGATACAGCGCGTACGCCGGTTTCAGGATCGGCAGCAGCTTCAGCGTCTTGGGCACGTTGCCCTTGGCGATCACCTGCCGGCGGGTCAGCGCCGACACCAGATTGACTCGCCCGTGCCAGAACGCATGGGCGAAATCGGCGCTCATGCTCATCGTCACTTCCGGCTGGCCCGCGAACTCCGCGTCCCGGTAAATCCGCACCTCGTCGCCCCGAGCGTCGATGGTGATCACCGCCGCCGGATTCTCGTATGCGAACCGGACGCACAGCCGCGAATCCTTCAACGGCCCGCCGATTTGCGGATCGGCTTTCAAACGCTCGAAAAACCCTCCCAGCACCCGATACAGCGTCTCGCTGTCGGGGAAGACGTTGCGGAATTCCCGCGCCGCCGCCGCAGCCCCCACCGGCCGCAAATCCGCCGGCGCCACCGGCAACGGCGCGACTCTGGTTTCGTACAATGCGCGGACGATGCGAATTACCGCCTCCCGCTCCGGCTCGCGCGGGTTGTACAGCATCGCGCCGTCGGTCATGGCGGTATCCGCCACCTGTTCGAGCTTCGCCAGCCCGTCCTGGATGCCGGCCTCGCGCAGGTCGAGCGGCATTTCGGTCAGGTGCGCCAGTTGCCGGTTCAGCTTGCGAATGTAGGCGATGCCCGCCTTCGCCGCCTGGCGCCGGAACCAGCGATCCACCGCTCCCAGCGGCTTGACCAGCGGCAGCGCGAACGCCAGCCCGCCGTAACGCAGCAGGTTGCCGGTCGCCGCGCCCGGTCGCGGGAACACCACCCCCAGGGCCTCGGCGATGTCGGCGTAACGGTCCGGTCGCGATTCCAGGTTGTATTCCATCACCTCCGGCAGTACCAGCGCGTTCGCCAGTCCGTGCGGGATGTGGTAAACCCCGCCCAGGGCGTGCGAGATGCCATGGACCATGCCGACCATCGAGTGCGAAAAGGCGATCCCCGCCAGGCAACTCGCCACCAGCATGGCTCCGCGCGCCTGCAAATTGTCCGGCTGGGCGCAGGCCAGCAACAAATGATCCCGAATCAGGCGGATGGCTTGCAGCGCCAGCCCGTCGGAGGCCGGGGACCATTCCTTGCCCACGTAGGCTTCGATGGCGTGCGTCAGCGCGTCCATGCCGGTCGCTGCGGTCAACTTGGGCGGCATGGTGCGGGTCAGTTCCGGGTCGAGAATCGCCAGGTCGGGCAGGAATTGCGTTTCCGCGAACGGCAGTTTCACGTCGTGCTCGGGATCGGCGATCACCGCCACCTTGGTCGCTTCCGAGCCGGTGCCGGCCGTGGTCGGGATCAGAACGAGCGGTAGCAGCTTGGTTTGCCCGAGCAGGTAGGCGCCCATGTGCTCCTGGACCCGTCCCCCCTTCACCATGAGGATGTTGGCGACCTTGGCGGTATCCAGCACGCTGCCGCCGCCCAGACCGACGATCAGATCGCAACCGTGTTCCCGACCCAGCGCCGCGCAGTCCTCGACCGTCCGGATGGTGGAATTGGGCGGCACCTGGTCGTAGACGCAGACGATCTCGACGGCCGTTTTGCGAAATCCGGCCTTCACCCGTTCCGCCAGTCCGGCCTGGACCAGAACCGCATCGGTCACCAGCAACGCCCGCCGCTGGCCCCAGGGCGCCACGGCTTCGCTTGACTGATCGATGACGCCGATCCCGTAGATCACGCGGGTCGGCAGGGAAAATTCGAAATAGTCGGGCAACATGGGCGGACTCTCTTCATCGCGTGCCAATGGTTTTCAGCATAACCGCCCGGACCCGCGCCGGCTTGCCCGAAAGAGTCGATACCACCCGAAAGGCCGCCCTTCATGCGCGAGGAGGTTGAGGGTTCGGGTTTCGATTTCGATGGTTTCTTCGCTAAGCTTACTCCATCAACTCCGCATTGGTGGAAATGCCATGTCCGTCCGA
>JAVMKJ010000229.1:0-46019 GCA_031732855.1 Candidatus Competibacter sp. | reverse complement strand
CAACCTCCGCCAGCGCGATCCGTCCTCAACAGTCCGGAATCCATATTGAGCCTAAAACTAATAGGGAGTAGAGCCCACTCACAGAGGAACCGAGTCATGACGAATTCACATGCAGTCCATACCGTCTGCCCCCACTGCAAGCGGCCGGTGGTGGCGTTGCCCGGACAGCGCGGCGCCCTTTGCGCGGAGCACGGCAACGTCGTGCCGATGCGCAGCGCCATCGTCAATCCGCCGGCAGCGCCTCTACCACTGAGGCTTGCTCCGGCAGTCTGAGTCAGTCGCCCGCCGGGGCGAATCACTCCACCACGACCTGGGGGTCCCCAGATTCCAGGGACCCCACGACTGTGGCCTCCGGGAAGCCGCTGGCGTGGAAACAATCCAGCACCGTCGTCACCCCCTCCGGCGCGCAGGCCACCAGCAAACCGCCGCTGGTTTGAGGATCGCAGAGCAGGCGCTGCGCCCAGGCAGGCAATTCCGAACCCAGCCTGATTTCGTGTCCGTAGCTCGCCCAGTTGCGCTCGATGGCCCCCGGACCGATGCCCTGGGGTGTCAGGATCAGGGCGGTGGGCAAAACCGGCAGGCGGTTGAAGTGAATTCGCGCCACCAGTCCCGAGCCGCGACAGATTTCCAGCAGATGCCCCAGCAGGCCGAATCCGGTCACGTCGGTCATGGCGTGAACCGCATCGAACGTTCCCAGGCGCTGGCCGACGGTGTTGAGGCGGGTGGTCACCGCCAGCATCTCCGCATAGCCCACCGCATCGAGCAAACCCTTCTTCAGCGCCGCGCTGAGCACGCCCACGCCCAGCGGCTTGCCCAGCACCAGCACGTCGCCGGCGCGGGCGGTATCGTTGCGCCTGATGTGGCCGGGCTCGGCCAGGCCGATCACCGCCAGACCGTAAATCGGCTCGGGCGAATCGATGGAGTGGCCACCGGCGAGCGCGACGCCGGCCTCGCGACAGACTTCGGCCCCGCCTTCCATGATCCGGCGGATCACCTCCAGCGGCAGCGTGTTGACCGGCATCCCCAGAATCGCCAGCGCCAACACGGGTGTCGCGCCCATGGCGTATACATCGGAGATCGCGTTGGTGGCGGCAATGCGGCCAAAGTCGCGGGGATCATCCACGATGGGCATGAAAAAATCGGTGGTGGCCACCAGTGCCTGCCGGTCGTTGAGGCGGAACACGGCGGCATCGTCGGCGGTGGCGCTACCCACCACCAGGTCGGGATGCGGAAAGCCGCCCGAGACGCCGGCGAGCGCCTCGCGCAATACCCTGGGGGCGATCTTGCAGCCACAACCGCCGCCATGGGTCAGCGTGGTGAGGCGGATGGACGCGGGATCGGTCGCGGCGAGTGATTCCGGGGTGGTCATGCCTGTGCTCCCTGGTTGAGGTCGATTCGATCGAAGCCATGCGCCAGACTGGCGACCCACTTGACCGCTCGCCTCCCAAGGCGGGACCCGGTCAATAGCAGACTGCAAACTTCCCTTTCCCTCTGGGAGAGGGATTGAGGGTGAGGGTGTTTATTGGCGGAAGGGCGTGGGAGTCGAACCCACCAAGGACCGCCTGACGGCCCCCACCGGATTTGAAGTCCGGCCGCCTCACCGGATGACGCCGCCCTTCCAGCTTATTTTGATTCGTGAGTCGCAAGATCGAGCAGGGTATCGCGGAAGATACGATGCCCGTCTCCTATCCGGTGAGAGTAGCCAAGGCGATCGAAGAATTCCAGGATGTGAATCGCGACTTTGCGCCCGCCACCGATCCGGTCGCGGAAGCTGGCCGCGCGGGCCTCGCCCTCGCATTCGGCCAGTTCGAGCGCGATGGCCGACAGTTCCGCCACCGCCGCCCGCGTGAAGAAGTGATCGTGGGCCACCTGAAACACCTCGCCCATGCCCGCCAGTTGCCTGAGCAGGCGCCGGGTCCGGTCCTCCTCCAGCCCGAGTTGGCGGGCGATGTCGCGCACCCGTGGCGGATTGTAGGGCGTCGCCCGGAGCAGCGGTTCGATGCCATCCCGCCACAACGGCTCGTCGGCGGGCGCCAGTTGGACCCGATGGTCCGGCAAATGCACCCACGGACCGGTCCGCGCAAGGCGCCCTTCCACGACCAGTTCGTCGAGCAGGGCCGCGAATAACGGCCGCGCCAGGGCGGGCGCAGCGATGCGGCGCAGGCGTTCGCGGTCGGGTCCCAGCCGTTCGGGGCAACGTTCGTGCTCGGCGGCGAGGGCGGCGAGCAGGAGGTCCCGCAACGCCTGCCAGCGCGCCGGGGGAAACAGTACCGGGCCGTTGGAACCCGGCACGGTCACCGCCTCCGGCAAAGCCACCAGCGCCGCCGTCACCGCCGGTCCCAGGTTCCACTGCCGCGCCAGCGTACCGAGATCGATCCCCTGCTCCGCCACGACCAGCGCCTGGCGCACCGCCTCAACCGGGTTTGGGTGCGAGAAAGCCCGAAGCAGTTCCAACCGTTGCGGCTTGCGCCGGCCGCGGGTGGGCGGGGCGACATCGAGCACCCGGCCGCCGCCGAGCGTGCGCCGGGCCGACTGGTCGCGCAGGATGAAGCGGTCGCCATGCAGGGCGGCAACCGGCTGGTCGAGGACCAGTTGCGCCAGTCCCGTCGCGCCCGGCGCGATGGCCTCCCCCTCCAGCACCGCCACCCGGCCCGTGACATCGGCCGCGCCCAAATGGCCATGCACCGGGGTCCAATGCCGCAAGGGTTGTTCCTCGGTGGCCAGCACCCGCAATTCCACATCGAGGCGCGCGGTCGGAACGTGCAGCGTTGCGTCCAGCACCCAGTCACCGCGATGGATGTCCTGCCGGTGCAAGTCGGGACCGACCAGGTTGAGGGCGCAGCGCTGGCCCGCTTCGCCGCGCTCCGCCGGCTGGTTCTGGGCATGGATGCCGCGCACCCGCGCTTCCCGACCCGAGGGCGAGACCCGCAATCGGTCGCCCACCCGCACGGAACCGCCGTGAATCGTGCCGGTAACCACAGTGCCGATGCCCGCCAGGGTAAAGCTGCGATCCACCGCCAGCCGGAATCGTTCTCCACCACAAGGGGCCGGAGTCTGGCGCGCGGCTTCGTGCAGATAGCGGCGGAGATCGCCGATGCCCTCGCCGGTGAGGGCGCAAACCGGGAAGATCGGACTCTCCGCCAGGCCAGTGTCGGCCAGCAGTTGGCGAATCCCGGCCGCTGCTTCGCTCGCCCGCTCCGCCGGTACCCGGTCGATCTTGGTCAGCGCCACCGCGCCGCGCGTCAGACCGAGCAGGTCGAGTACCTGCACGTGCTCGCGGGTTTGGGGCATGGGGCCGTCGTCCGCCGCCACCACCAGCAAGACGAAGTCGATGCCGGTGGCCCCGGCCACCATGGTATGCACCAGCCGCTCGTGGCCGGGCACGTCCACGAAGCCGAGAATGTCTCCCGACTCCAGCGGCTGATAGGCGTAGCCGAGGTCGATGGTGATGCCGCGCGCCTTCTCCTCCGGCAGGCGGTCGGTGTCCACGCCGGTGAGGGCACGCACCAGGGCGGTCTTGCCGTGGTCGATGTGGCCGGCGGTGCCGATGATCATGGGGGGGCCTCTTCAGTCAACGGCCTATGCTCGAGGCTGATTCTCCGTCCTCGAGTCCGGGTGAATTGATCGGATGTGGAAGGATAGTCAAGCGCGCCTCGACGCTGTCCGAGCGACTCTCACCGAGTCCATTTGGACTATAGTATCTGGCCATCGCCCCCGCCGGTTCGAACGTCCGCCGCCATGAAAAAACTGCCGATCGGTCTGCAAAACCTGCGCGAGATGCGCACCCAGGGCTATGTCTACGTGGACAAGACCGCCCATGTCGCCCGCCTGGCCGAGGAAGGGAAATACTATTTTCTGGCCCGGCCCCGCCGCTTCGGCAAGAGCCTGCTGGTGGACACCCTGGCCGAGGCGTTCGCCGGCAGTCGGGACTTGTTCGAAGGACTGTACCTGGAGCACCACTGGGACTGGAGCCGGCAGTATCCGGTACTGCGCTTTGACTTCAGCCAGGGCGTGCTGTCCGACCGCGCCCTGCTGGACGCCACCCTGCTGGGTCAACTGCGGCTCAACCACGAACGCCATGGTCTGGCGTGGGACGAGGCACCGGTGCATATCGCGCTGGACCGGCTGGTGCGGAACCTGCGTCAGGCCACCGGCCAGCCGGTGGTGTTACTGATCGACGAATACGACAAACCGATCCTGGACAACCTGAATAACCCCGAACAGGCCCGAGCCATGCGCGAGGGTCTGCGCAATTTCTATTCGGTGATCAAGAGTCTCGATCCGCACCTCAAATTCGTGCTGCTGACCGGGGTGAGCAAGTTCTCCAAGGTTTCGCTATTTTCGGGATTGAACAACCTGGAAGACATCACGATCGACCCGCGTGTTGCGACCCTGTGCGGCTACACCCATGCCGAACTGGTCGCCGCCTTCGCCGAGCATCTGGAGGGGGTGGATTTGGCCGAAGTGAAGCGCTGGTATAACGGTTACAACTTCCTCGGCGAACCGGTCTACAACCCCTTCGATATCCTGCTCTACCTGCGCCATCGCGAATTCAGGCCCTACTGGTTCGAAACCGGCACGCCGACGTTCCTGATCGAACTGCTGGCCGCACGCGGGTTCTTTACCCCGGATCTGGCTCGCCTGCGCACGGGTTTGGAATTGCTCTCGACTTTCGACGTGGACCATATCGCAACAGAGGCGCTGCTGTTTCAGACCGGTTATTTGACGATTCATAAAGCCGAGGAGCCGATCCGTGGCTACTGGATTTATACCCTGGGCTATCCCAACCACGAAGTCGAGACCAGCCTGAACGCCAGCCTGCTGTCGGTCTACACCGATAATCCGAGCAGGAACTTCACCCACCGGTTGCGCCTGCTCGATCTGCTGCTGGCCGACCATCTGGACGGTTTGCCCGACCTGTTTCACGCCCTGTTCGCCAGCATTCCCCATCAGTGGTACGACAACAATCCCATCAGCCGCTACGAGGGCTATTACGCCAGCGTGTTCTACAGCCACTTCGCCGCCCTGGGGCTGGACATCGTCCTGGAAGACGCCACCAACCAGGGCCGCATCGACATGACGGTGAAATGTCAGGGTCGGATTTATCTGTTCGAATTCAAGGTGGTGGAGATCGTCCCGGAGGGCCGCGCCCTGCAACAACTCAAGGACCGGGGCTACGCCGACAAATATCGGGCCGGAGGCGGGCCGATTTACCTGATCGGGGTGGAGTTCAGCCGCGACCGTCGCAATCTGGCCGGGTTCGCCTGGGAGCGCGGTTAGCCCCCGCCCCCCGGCCCACGCTCCGGAGCGATGGCATCAGGGTGAACCATCTGGCAGATCCTGGGGTTTCGCCGGGGCCGACTGCTGGAATTGGGCCACGAACGCCGCCTCGTCATCCAGACAGCGCAGATCGAACCGCAGCGCCCCATCGCCGATCCGGCCGATCACCGGAATGGGCAGTCGGCGCAAGGTGGTTTCCAGTTCCCGCAGTATTCCGCCCTTCTTGCGCCGGGGAGTGATGACCAGGGCATGGCTGGGCAACCGGTCCACCGGCAGGGAGCCGCTGCCGATTTGACTCAGCGCCGGCTCGATGCCGACTTCCACCGGCCAGCCGGCGAGCGCGGCCCGCAACACCGGCAACAACCGCTCGGCCTGAGCCTCGATGTCGGCCGGGGAACGGGTCAGCAGGCGCAGCGTCGCCAACCGTTCCGGCAGCCGGTCGGGATCGCGGTGGAGCCGGAGGACCGCCTCCAGCGCGGCCAAAGTGAGCTTGCCGACCCGCAACGCCCGTTTCAGCGGATTTTTCTTGAGTCGTTGAATCAGATCGCGCCGTCCGACCAGCAAACCCGCCTGGGGACCGCCCAACAGCTTGTCGCCGCTGAAGGTGACCAGATCGGCGCCGCTGGCCAGCGTTTCCCGTGGGGTCGGTTCGTGGGGCAGGCCATAGCGCTCCTGCTCCACCAGGGCGCCGCTGCCCAAATCCACCACGAACGGCAAGCCGCGCTCGTGCGCCAGTCGCGCCAGCTCGTTCTCGGGCACGCTGGCGGTGAAGCCGGTGATGGCGTAGTTGCTGGCGTGGACCTTCATCACCAGGGCGGTGCGCGGACCGATGGCGTTCTCGAAATCCCGCAAGTGAGTGCGGTTGGTGGTCCCCACCTCCCGCAGCCGGGCGCCGGCCCGGGCCATGATGTCGGGAATCCGGAACGCGCCGCCGATCTCGATCAGCTCGCCCCGGGAGACCAGCACTTCCTTGCGCAATGCCAGCGTATTGAGCAGGAGGAACACCGCCGCCGCATTGTTGTTGACCACGGTGGCGGCCTCGGCCCCGGTCAATTCCCGCAGCCACCCTTCCACGAGGTCGTCGCGGTCGCCGCGCCCGCCGGAGTCCAGATCGTATTCCAGCGCGCAGGGATAGCGGGCGGCCACGACCAGCGCTTCCACCGCCGCCTCGGGCAGGGGGGCGCGACCGAGATTGGTGTGCAGCACCGTGCCGGTCAGGTTGAACACCCGCCGCAGCCGCGCGGCGTGATCGCGGGCCAGCCGCTCGCCGAGACGGGCGGACAGGACCGGCTCGGTGAACGTCGAATCACCAGCCATGCCGTTCTGGACTGGCTGGCGCAGTTCATCCAGCAGGCCGCGCACCGCCGCCAGCACCGCCACCCGGCCGTACTCGGCCAGCAGCGGCGCCACTGAGAGCCAGTTCAGTATCCGGTCAACGGAAGGGGGATGGTGGGCAATCGGGGCGTCGGGCATTTGGAATCGGGGACAGGGCACCGGTGTGGTCGGCTATCCATCTCCCTGAAATATCAGGTAGTTGACGCCGCTTCTGACGAATTTCTCCTCGCTCGTCAGCAAGTCGAGGGCGAGGCTCGCCAAATCGTCGGCCGACGGCTCCACATCCGGGTCCCGATCCATGCGGCAAAGCTTCAGGTAGCTTCCGCATTCGGGACAGGCTTCGGCCTGGACAGGGTCCTTGCGGTCTTCCACCGCGTAATAGACGATGCCCTTGTCGTTGTCGCAGTGGCTGCACTGGGCACGGACCACGTGCCACTCCGTGCCGCACAGGGCGCAATGGAGATAGCGCAGACCATGGCCCGCGTCGCCGATACGCACCACCCCGGCTACCGGAGGACTGCCGCATACCGGGCAGAGGCCATGCGATTCCGGTCGCGCTATCCAGACGGTATCCAGCGCGGCGGCAAGCCGGGTCCAGCAGACCTGTAGCGCCGCGCCGATCACCGGCGCGCAGGCCACATCCAGCCCCTGCCGATCACCGTCCAGCAACCGATCCGCCTGAGATTCCAGCCACTCGTCCCCGGCTTCGCGCAGGCGGGCGAAGGCGGCGCGGGCGGGCGCGGGGGCGATGCCGTCCAATGCGTCCGCCAGTTGGATGACGACGGTTCGCCAGATCGGATCGCGCGGCCATCCTCCCGGCGCCAGCGGCGGCATGCCGTGCTCGCGGCAACGGGCGAGCAGGTCGGCGTCGGGCAGCGGCAGGGCCGGGAGTCGATCAAGTTGATTCTGCTGGGCGTCCGCCAGGGCGGCGGCGAATATCAGGTAATCGCCGAGGCTGTGACCGGCGGCAAGCTGGCGCAGCCGCCGCGCCCGCCGGGCGAACGGCTGGAAGTCTGGGAGGCGCAGTTCGGGAATGTCGCCGGTGGCGACCTCGAATTGTCCGGGACGGATGATGGTGGTGGTCATGGCGGGCATCAGCCGTGCAAATAGACGGCGGAAGTCGCGAACGCTTCTTCCGGCGTCCCTTCCCAACTGCCGTTGGGAAAAATACAAGGCTCGTACTTCTCATGGCTATAGGTGTAGAAAGCCATCGACCATCGGTTCTCGTTACCGAAGTACCGCAGGCGACAAAGATGAATCGGCGAATTGCGCATCCGCTTGAGAAATTCTTCACGGGTCTCTCCCGTTATTTTCAGAAGCGATTCTTCTGGCTCCTCTGGTTCGGTATAAGCATCGATGTAGCAGAATTTTCCGTGGAATCGAACATCAATCCGCGCGTACTTTCCCGCGTAATGCTTCTCGGCGTAGTCCTGGATGCGCTGATTGATCCGTGGTTTAATCGAATCGGGGATTTGTCGTCCACCGGATTGGGGATCGTAGACCCATGTTCTTCTGGCCATCGTATGTGGTTTCCTCTCAAGTGTCAGCCTTCAACGGCGCAAAATTAAGAGTGTTCGCTCGAAACTTTCACTAGGCGAGTTGCCTCCATAATTTTAAGGAGACCACGAAGAGCCTCATTAACAGTTTTATCGTTGGGAAATACCTCCGCAACATCGGGGTCCAGCCGGTGCAGCGCCTTGTTAGGCTGTAGTTTCCCCATGTTCTCCGATATTGCGTGTCGGCTGCATTATTGGCTCACGATTAACTAATCTAGCCGCACATTTTTTTTCTTCCTCCTTAATTGCAGCAAAAATACGATCAAGATCATTACCGTATTTTGCAGCGTGGGCGCTTCTAACCCTACGGATTTCTTCCACTATTGGATCATCTTTCATCGATTAATTCCTCTGGAGAGCAAAGTATTGGGCTATTAAAGCCAGACAAGTTAATGACTTGGGTTATTTTGTTTCGCATGTTTGCATTGTTGATGTGTTTAAAATTCCATGTAAGCAGGAAATCGATACCCTGCACAGCAGCAATACTAATGTGAAGCGCGTCTTCCATACTTGATGCGGGTATTGCATTCTCCGCAATCAGTGACTTGGCTAAAGCAACGGCGTTAGTTGTTACCACTAGCACGGGAATACCCTCAACAATAGCCAGCCGATTACTTGCTGCCTGCGAATCGCCGAAGCTTATTTCCTCTAGCACCAATTCAGAAACAAAGATTTCAAATGAATTCTTATAAATATCCCACCATTCTATACTTATAGCCTGCCGTGCAGATATTACGACATCCCTGCTTGGGCGGGCCGTAATGTAGCTGATGACTGATGATTCTATATAGACCGATTTCATGCCGATATGTTGGATAAAGATGGTTGAGTCTTGGGAATGGCGGGTTTCGCTTCGCTCTACCCACCCTACGCGCTGGCCCACTCGAAGGCGGTAAGTAAATCGTCCAATTTTACGATAATTGACATAAAAAATTTGGTTTATCCTCGATTTTCTCGTCTACCCTATAATGGGTTCTGATCAATTTCATCTGCTTTGATCAGATCGTCTACCACGTAAGCAAGCGAATAGGTTTGATAATTGACATCATTAGGAATTTTCAGTAGTTACAATTTCCCATCGCGCTCTAATAGTATCGACAGATAGATCTGCGCCGCAGTCCCATTCGATAAAATACTTTCCATTCTGAATTCGCTCGAACTCACCTTTCTGCTTTAAAGGTGCAAAAGCTTCAGAGTCGAGATATGGCTTCACGTCAAGGATTCCTGTCACTCCATCTTCGGTTTTGATGTATAGAATGTAATTATCTTTTGGAATAATTTCGGCAATATTCATTGGTCAAGTCCTCGAATTGGAAAGGGTTTCTTACCGTTGACAGCCAATTGCCAGTCAGCAAGCAAATCATCTTGGTGTATTTCAATCCACGCGACGACCAATTTATGCTTCCTCGGTGGAAGTTGACCTGCCAGGACAGTTCCATCGTAAATAGAGTAGACGGCTATGTGGACCTGATACTCAGCATGGATATGCGGCACATTGTGCTTGTCCGTATCATAGAAAAACATTCGAATCAGGATGCCATAGAACATCGAAATTGTTGGCATGGCAACGACCTTGCTTGTTATGCCTAATGGCAAGGGTCAGGCACGCTGTGAAGCGTCGTCCGCGCCCTCTGGTTGGCCATCCGCTTTGAATCCTTCGTGAAAATCGACAGTCCCCAGCGGAGTGTGCCCATCGAAAGACAGTGCGAAGAAGACCTCCGGTGGCACTCCCTCATGGACCAGTCCCGACGTGTTATTGAACCCGAATTTCCTGTAGTAATCCGGATGTCCCACAAGACAACATCCTCGAGCATTCATCTCTTTCAACCGTGACAGTCCTGCCCGTATCAGGGCTTTGCCGATGCCTTGTCGCTGGTACGCTGGCAATACCGAAACAGGTCCAAGGCCATACCAGTTCCGCGTGCCGTCTGAAATGGTCACGGGAGAGAAGGCAATATGCCCGATCACCCGGCCACCCACCTCTGCGACGAGCGATAACGTGAGGGCTTTGGCGGTGCGTAGTGCAACAATGATAAACTGCTCCGTGTGATGGCTAATCTCCAAGGTCATAAACGCGGCGACAGTAACCTCAGTTATTGCGCTTACATCGGCATCGGTTTCGCTCCTGATCACAATCTTCGGATTCATGAGTTTCTTCTTTTTTCTCTTGTTGGCCAACGTCTGCGTTCAGCAGGGAGCAAAGCGAGTCCGCTGCAACGAATGGCTAGGGTATAACCCGCGAAACCAGAGGAAAGCGATCTGGATGGTGAATTGAATCCACGTGCAAGTCAACATCCAGACCGGGCCAATAAAGATGATAAGGTTGCGGGCGCTCTACATGAAATATTTGCTCAACCGGAGCTGTACGAAACCAGGGAAACTCTGAGAAAGAAACAAATAATTCCTCTTGTTCATCAAGAAGAAGCCAAAAACCGTGCTTAGAAATACCTGAAACCTCAACTTGGGAAATGTTTGTACCAAGCATCACGTATCTCCTGTTCATGAGATCGCACTAAACCTTCCACCTCACGCAACTCTTTGGCAGACATTTCGCCTCGCCATCGGCATGATAAACATGAACATGCATTCTCGATTCCTCCCGAGAGAAGAAATAGAATCGATAACCTCGCTCACGAAATATAGTCGGACTCATTATTGCTTTATACCCAACTTCAACCGATTCGCGTTAGTGGGTTCGGCTGCAAAGCCCCTATTAGGCGGGTTTCGCTTCGCTCTACCCGCCCTACGCGCTTGTCCGTATCATAGAAAAACATTCGAATGAGGACGCCATAGAACATCGAAATTGTTGGCATGGCAACGACCTTTCTTGTTATCCACAACGATCAAGCTCACCGGCGGATCGAAGCGGAGTCCGGCGCAGCGCCTCGTTAGGCCGCTTGTCTAGGCAATGGGAGTTGAAATCTTCCAGCGACTACACCAGCTACGGTCAAGTCTTCGTCAAGCTCTTCCCATCTGAGTGCAGATCCACTTAGCTCTACTTGAACCTCTTTAAGCTGATTTTCAGAGGCTTGGCTAAGAATCTGAAAGCGATCAGCAGGGAAACCCACTATCCGTCCATCAGTTAATTCAAGAAAAATCATCCGCTTCTCTGCCCAAGCTCTAATAGCTATAGGCTCTATTTCAACGATTGTGGTATTCATGATATTTATCAATCAAAGTTTGCCAGTTTTCAAATACGAGTCTCTCAATTTCTCTTAAATCATGGGGAGGTACACCACGATTATGCGCTAAAGCTATAGGGACAAGCCAGAACTTACATTCACCGCTAGAACTGCGTACATGAATGTGAGGAGGTTCATTTCCTTCATCTGAGTAGAAGTGGAAGCGAAAATTTCCAATTCTCAGAACTGTTGGCATATGTATGCTATATCGATAGTAGTCAGGGCCGGCCTTGCTGTCTGTTCAAACACCAGCACAAGTTAATAGCGTGGTCTCCGATGCAGCAGCCAATTAGGCGGGTTTCGCTTTGCTCTACCCGCCCTACGCGCTACCTGCCCTACACGCTGACATGACAGAATAATGTGGTCTATCCCCGATTATTTATCCGCTCGAACGCCTTGTTTGGCGATGAAACGCGACACCAATAGCGGAAACCCGTTCTGCCTCCAAAACCCTGGATCGACATATCCGGATGACATGCCGCCGTGAGTATACCGCTCAACATAGAACATGTCGCAGGTGTTGATCGGATGTGCGGTCATTGCCACAAATGCACCTTCCAGCATCGCCTTCAAAATATCCACTGAGTCGGGCAATGGCACCGGACGAAAAATACGCGCCAAGTCTTGCCAAAGAAATGGGTCACCGCGAAGTCCCCAGTTCTGAGGCTCGGATTTGAATAATTCTCCAACAGTTTTCATAGAGGTTTCGCCCAACGTCCGAAGTCATCAGCCGCTGCCCGTGGCGCGATCCGTGCCGGTAGCAAAGAGACCAAGCACGGAGCATGATGCGGGTAGCCGTTTGGTGGACCTCATTGTTCAATTTTTAGTTTTTCTCTGATGTATTTCTGGATGTCTTTCAGAACCTCATCAAATTCAGCTCTATGAATGCGCTTTGACTCGAAGTCGATCTTAACGTCTTGAAGGAACTTCTCGAAGTCCTTGTTCTGCTCGGAAAGCTTGTTGATTGTCTCCCAGTCCAGTAATGAGCGTGTTCGAGCAGGGTAGAGAATCGAGGAGGAATCGATATCCTGAGGGTCCAACTGAATAATTCCTATGCCGAAGGATGAGGCCAATCGCTCAAGTTCAGCAAGGAACTCATCGTCTTGTAATATCTCCGCTGCAACAAGGTATCCTTCGTGTGCCCATGAGAAATTGGATACAGCCTGAAAATATGCTTCTCTATAATTTGACTTATTCAGGCTTTTCTTCAGTTCGAAGGAGAATAGACGGAGTGAATTGTTATCCGACAATCGATTGAACTCGATTACATCCGGCCTCCAATCATCGAGTGGCAAGTAGAAACCAACAATGTCTGGATGGATCCACTCGTTGTAGCCAGACTTTAGGGATTTTTCGTGGTAAATTGTCTTAGTAAAAATGGATCGACCCCTGTTGAAAGTTGGGTTCGCATAGACAAAGTAGGTCAAAATTGGGTGAAGGTCGCGTTCTGAGAACGCAGTCTTTTTCTCCTTCTGTTTAGATTCTTCATTCTCGATCTTTGCCACTGCATCAGATGGCACCTCGTGCCCACGGGACTTCAGAAAGAAACGAGCAGGACGCTTGCCAACTCTTATAAATATTGATGAATCGTTGTCTCGGACTTCGACATAAAGCTGAGCCCCAAGTGTTTGCCACGGTGTCTTGCCTGAGGTTTTGATTTTGTTGGTGAGGCCTTGAGCCTTGCCCGCTTCCCAGACCTCTTGATAGGTCAGGGGCTTATCGGCCGACGCAAGAACATCTTTTGCTAAATCAAGGTAGCTGTATATCGCCATGTGGTTGTGTTGGTATCGGACAGTTGATTAGACAGAGTGGGTCAATTATTACAATAGACAGAATAGGCTATAATAGTGCCACACAGAAACCAAGCCCTATCACATGCCCATCTTTCTCCTTCTTTCCACCGCCTGCAATAGTCTAAAAATCATACACCCTCGCCACGCTTTCCACCCGCTGAATCTTCCCCCTCTCCCAGCGGGAGAGGGGAGTTTAACACCGCTACTTATCAATCCCCGTCACCTGCCGGTACCAGGCCCGGTGATGCTGCCGGGCCCAGGCGCGGGTCACCGTGCCGTACCACATGGCGCGGATGGTGCTCTTCACCCAGATGGAGGCGTACACATGGAGCATGATGAGGCCGATCATCACCGCCGCCGTGGCGGCATGAACCACCGCCGCCCAGCGGACCTGTTCCACGGGGAAGTGGAACCAGGCCCGCCACAGCGCGATGCCGGACACCAGCAGCAGCACCGTGCCCAGCACCAGCAACCAGAACAGCAGCTTCTGACCGCCGTTGTACTTGCCCTGCTCCGGCATGTTCTGGTCGTCGCCGCTCACCATCTCGCCGATGCGTCCCAGCCATTGCCAATCCACCTTCCCCATTGTGTTCAGCTTCCAGAATTGCAGCACCATCAGCAGAAAGGCTGCCGCCATCACCACCCCAAACCAGGGATGCAGGATGCGGGTCCAGGTGCTGCTGCCGAACAGCATCGTGAACGGCCAGAAGGCCGGATGAAACAGCACCAGCCCGGACAACCCGGCGAGAATGAAGCTGATCCCCACGATCCAATGGATCACCCGTTCCGACGCTGTGTACCGATCGAGATCATTCGGGTCGCGTCTCATTTTCCACCTCCTTCTCGGTTTCCTTGGAAATTTCGTTCGGCCCCTTCATCACGTAGTGGATCAGGCTGGCCAGCACCCCCGCCGCCATCACGCCGATGGCCAGCGGCTTGGTCCATCCCTTCCACACCTCGACCAGCGGACTGATCGCCGGATCCTGGGGCAGACCCGCGTACCATTCCGGATGATTGGCGTGCTGGAGCACGTACATGACGTGCGTGCCCCCCACGCCCGGCGGATCGTACAGACCGGCGTTCGCAAAGCCGCGCGACTTGAGATCGGCGATGCGTTGCTCCGCGTGTTCCTTCATGTCCTCCTTGCTGCCGAAATGAAGCGCCCCGGTGGGGCAGGTCTTGATGCAGGCCGGGACCTGGCCCACCGCCACCCGGTCGGAACACAGGGAACATTTGTACGCCTTGTGATCCTGATCGGAGAGGCGCGGAATGTTGAACGGGCAGCCAGTCAGGCAATAGCCGCAGCCGATGCAATGCTCCTGATGGAACTCGACGATGCCGTTGGCGTACTGCACGATGGCCCCCGGCGCGGGACAAGCCTTGAGACAGCCGGGGTCCTGGCAGTGCATGCAGCCGTCCTTGCGGATCAGCCATTCCAGCCGCCCGTCGTTCTCCAGTTCGGTGAAGCGCATCACGGTCCATGCCTTCGCCGTCAGATCGGGCGGATTGTCGTATACCCCCACGCAGTATCCCACCTCCTGGCGCAGGTCGTTCCACTCCATGCAGGCGACCTGACAGGCCTTGCAGCCGATGCATTGCGAGATATCGATCAGCTTGGCCACCTCGGTGGATTCGCGGGCCTGGGGCATCGGGGTGGTAGTCGCCGAACGGCGGCGGATATCCAATGATTGCCATGCCATGACGACCTCCTCATGCCTTCTCGATGTTCACCAGGAACGCCTTGAACTCCGGCGTCTGGCTGTTGGCATCGCCGACGAACGGGGTCAGGGTGTTGGTGATGTAGCCCGGATGGGTGGCGCCCCGGAAGCCCCAGTGGATCGGCATGCCGACGGTGTGGATATTCCGGCCGTCCACCTCCAGCGCCCGCAAGCGCTTGGTCACCACCGCGACGGCGACGATCTGGCCACGGGTGGAGCGCACCCGTACCCGGTCGCCGTTGGCGATGCCCTTCTCCCGCGCCAGCTCCTCGCCGATCTCCACGAACTGCTGCGGCTGGGTGATGGCGTTCAGCAGCGAGTGCTTGGTCCAGAAGTGGAAATGCTCCACCAGGCGGTAAGTGGTGGCGACATAGGGGAACTCCTTGGCCTTGGCGAACGATTCCAGATCGCCCGGATAAACCCGCGCGGCGGGATTGCTGACCGCCTTGGGGTTGTTCGGATGCATCGGATTGCCGTCCAGCGGAGTTTCGAACGGCTCGTAGTGCTCGGGCAACGGACCGTCGACCATGCGCTCGGGGGCGAACAGCCGCGCCACGCCTTCCGGGTTCATGATGAACGGCATCACCCCCTCTTCCGGCCTGGCGTCCGGCCGCATGTCGGGAATGTCGTTGCCGCCCCACTTCGCGCCGTCCCATTTGATCACCGCGCGGCTGGGATCCCAGGGTTTGCCCGCCAGGTCGCAGGAGGCCCGGTTGTAGAGGATGCGGCGGTTGGCCGGCCAGGCGAAACCCCAGTTCAGCGTCTGACCGAGGCCGGTCAGATCGGCCGGATCGCGGCGGGCGGTGAGATTGCCAGCCTGGGACCACATCCCGCAGTAGATCCAGTTGCCGGACGCGGTGCTGCCGTCGTCGCGCAGTTGGGCAAATCCGGCCAACTGCTCGCCGGCCTTGGCGAGAACCTTGGTCGGGTCCTTCGGGTCCGTCACGTCCGCCAGCGCCTTGCCGTTGATCTCCATGGCGATTTCCTCGGGATGGGGCTGCTGGGGAATCCGATAGGGCCAGGCCAGGCCGAGCACGGGATCGGGAAACGCTCCGCCGTCCTTCGCGTACAGCGCCCGCAAGCGCGCGAACAGACCCGCCACGATGTCCACGTCGCTCATCGCCTCGCCGGGACCGTCGGCCGCCTTCCAGTGCCACTGGATGACCCGACCCGAGTTGGTGAAGGAACCGTCCTGCTCGGCGAAGCAGGTGGACGGCAACCGGAACACCTCGGTCTGGATCGCGGCCGGATCGGCGGGATTGAACTCGCCGTAGTCCTTCCAGAACTCGGCGGTTTCGGTGGCCAGCGGATCGATCACCACCAGGAACTTCAGCTTGGCCAGCCCAGCGGAGACCTTGGCCTTGTGCGACACCGAGGCCAGCGGGTTGAAGCCCTGGCAGACGAAACCGTTCATCTTGCCCTGGTGCATCCGCTCGAACAGCGCCAGCACGTCGTAGGCGGCGTCCTTCTTCGGCAACCAGTCGTAGCAGAACTGGTTCTCCGCCGTGGCGGCGCTGCCGTACCAGGCCTTCATCAGGCTGGTGTGCCACTTCGGGAAGTTCTGCGGGAAGTTCATCTGGTTGGGCCGCAACGGCTTGGGCGTGCGTTTGGCCAGATACTCCTCGCGGGTCTTGTCGGCGTCCGCCGGCGCGCTCAGATAGCCCGGCAGCACCTCGGAATAGAGGCACTGGTCGGTGATGCCCTGCACGTTGGCGTGACCGCGCAGCGCGTTGATCCCGCCGCCCGCCATGCCCAGGTTGCCCAGCAGCAACTGGATCATGGCCATGGTGCGAATGTTCTGCGAGCCGACCGTGTGCTGGGTCCAGCCCAGCGCGTAGCAGATGGTCATGGTCCGGTTGGGGGCCGCGGTCTCGGCGATCAGCTCGCAGATCTTGAGAAAGTCGGCCCGCGGCGTCCCGGTGATCCGGCTGACCACCTCCGGGGTGTAGCGGGCGTAATGCCGCCTCATGATCTGGAACACGCAGTTCGGACTTTGCAGGGTCTCGTCGATCTTGACGAAGCCCTGGCCGTCGATCTGGTATTGCCAGGTGGCGGGGTCGTATTTGCGCTTGGCGGCGTCGTAGCCCGAGAACAGGCCGTCCTCGAACTGGAAGCCCTCATGGATCAGAAAGGCGGCGTTGGTGAACGCCTTGACGTACTCGTGATGGATCTTGTCGTTCGCCAGCAGGTAATGAATGACCCCGCCCAGGAAGGCGATGTCGCTGCCGGCGCGAATGGGCGCGTAGAAATCGGAGACCGCCGCGGAGCGCGTGAAGCGCGGGTCCACGACGACGAGTTTGGCCTTGCGGCTGGCCTTGGCTTCCACCACCCACTTGAACCCGCAGGGGTGCGCCTCGGCGGCGTTGCCGCCCATGACCAGGACTAAATCAGCGTTCTTGATGTCCACCCAATGGTTGGTCATCGCGCCACGCCCGAACGTCGGAGCCAGACTGGCCACCGTCGGGGCGTGTCAGATGCGCGCCTGGGTGTCGAGGGTGACGACGCCGAGGCCACGCAGGACCTTGTGCGTCAGGTAACCGGCCTCGTTGCTGGCGGCGGAACTCGCCAGGAACCCCGTGGTGTTCCAGCGGTTGACCGTCGCTCCGTCGGCGTTGGTCTTGATGAAGTTGGCGTCCCGGTCGGCCTTTAGATGCCTGGCGATGCGGGTGAAGGCATCGTCCCAGGTGATGCGCTTCCATTCGCTGGAACCAGCCTCGCGCACTTCCGGATGTTTCAGGCGGCTGGCGCTGTGGATCATGTCCAGCAGGCCGGCGCCTTTCGGGCAGAGGGTACCGCGATTGACCGGATTGTCCGGGTCGCCCTCGATGTGGACGATCTCGGCCCTGGCGTTCTTGGATTTGTCGCCGAGGGAGTAGATCAACACGCCGCAACTCACCGAACAGTAGGGACAGGTGTTGCGGGTTTCGGTGGTGCGGGCCAGCTTGAAATTGCGGATTTCCGCCAGCGCCGGCTGTGGCGAGAATCCCAGCATCGCCAGGCTGGAACTGCCCAGCCCGGCGGCGGTGACCTTGAGGAACTGTCGTCGGGTGACGTTCATCGTTTTCGTCTCCTCTGCCCTTTCCTCGAACCCATGGGGATCGGGATTCGAGATCTTCGCGGGTACCTGCCGGCGGGTCCGGGCAGCGCTTCCGAGGATGGACGCACCGCCGGGACAGGGCCAGGCCGGCCCCGCGCCTGTCACTCGTGGAAATAACTTCCAGGCGACAGTTTCAGTATAGCGTTTAAATCAAGCTGAATCAGTGCCGCGACTAGCGTTCTCGGCAGAGAGTAACCGTTCACCCCCCTCCCCCCAACCCCCTCCCGCAAGGGGAGGGGGAGTTTAACGACCGACTGTTTCGCAAGGCCCCCTCCCCCCTTGTGGGGGAAGGCTGGGGTCACTGCCATTAACTGAAGCGGTACGCGGTGCGTACCCTACCCTGCTCCCTCCCCCCTTGTGGGGGAGGGCTGGGGTGGGGGGGTGTGAGGCGGGTTACGCTTCGCTGACAGGGTGGTTCGAAACGGCGCCACACGTCAGACAGGAGCGCCATAAAGAAATCAGGGCGCCGTCTTGCGGGTATTACTGAGGGGCGCATCCGCCCAGCTGGGCGAGCATGAGGCGGCGTGCTTCGTGTTGGGGCATCCGCCAGTTGGCATAGCCTTCAGGCTTGGGCGCGGGTTTGCAGAGCATGGAGGGATCTCTGGAGGTGTCGCGCGCCCTGCTTGGGAGTTTGGCCCGTGCTTCGTCGATCCCGGCTTGGGCCTGGGCCATCATGCTGGCATCGGCAAGTGCTTGCGCCACCAGGGCACGGTCCACCTCGTGGTAGAGCAGCTTGCGGCTACCCGCCAGCGCATCGCGCTGCGCGGTCTCGTAGCTCCGCCAATGCCGTGCCAGGGCGGTCGTGGGCGGGGCCAGGAGTTGCGCCCAGACCAGAGCCTCCCAGACTTTCAGGCTGGGGAAAATCCAACTGACAGTGGTTTTAGCCGGCAGGACCTGCCGTGCCTGCTCGGCCACCACCAGTGCTTCCCGCGCGCGGCCGTGGCCCATGAAAAACCAGGCGAGATCCACTTGCGCCAGCACGCGCCGGGTACGGACTTCCAGGGCTTGCCGCGATCGGTCGGCGGCTTCGGGTAGCGCGAGACTATCAATGCGCTGTTGCAGCACCGCCCGGGCACCGGCGGCATCCAGGTTGGCATCCAGCGCGTTGGCTAACGAAAGCTGGGTGAGGTGCAGGCTGGCGTGCGACGCGCTGGTCGCCGGCGCGCCTGCCCCCTCCGCTCTCAGGGCCACTGCGTCTTGCAGCAATTGCACCCGCTGGGCCGGGTTGCGCTCGCCAGAAGCCTGTTGCTCCTTGATCCAGGCCACGCGGGCGCGCTCGGACCCTTGCGGCTGGGCCAGCTCGGTCAAAATGATATTCGCATAGCCATCGCGCTCGACATCCGACTCCGCCACCGAGAACAAGCCTTCCAAGGCGTCGATGCGGCGCGGATCGCGCAGTGGCAGGGCTTGCGCAAGCTCCCAGGCATTCAGGTACTGCTTGCGGGCCAGGGTGCCGTTCCCCACATCGTTGGCTTGCCCGGCGGCCCCCAGGTAGGCCCGCAAAAGCTGCTCCTTGGGGAGCGCCGATGCGTTGGCGATCTGGGCCTCCCAATCCGGCTCCGGTGGTGGCTGCGCCGGGAGTGGCTCCGCATCCACATCATCAGCCGCGATAGCGAATGTGGGAGTAACGGCCGCGATGACATCGGACAGATTGGGCACCGCTACCGCGACGGCGGCCATCGGCGCCAGCAGGCACGCCAGGTAGATGGCGATGCCGACGACGGATTCGCCGAGGCGCGGCTTGCGTCCCAGGAGTTCCGGCAACAGCGCCCCGGCGGCGGCGGCGCGTTTCGCAAATGACCAGGCCTGAAAACGGGGCGCTTGCAGGGCGGCAAAAATATCTTGCAGCCCCCGGGTTTCGTCGGCTACCGGCGTGGCGCCATCCGTCTCGCGGCGGACCGCCAGGTCGAGTTGCATCAGCCGCCAGTGCTGGGGTAGTCCGAAGGCCAGCAGCACTGCCACAAGCTCGAGCACCATTTCCTCCAGCATGACTCCCAGGCCAAACAGCGCCACGCAGCAGATCAGCGTAAACCCCAAACGCAGCCTGGGCAGACGCGAAAAAACCAGGGCTTCCAGCACCCGCCCCCCGTCCAGCGGCACGATGGGCAGAAGGTTGAAGTAGTTGATGACCAGGGAGACGATGAGAAACTGGGATAGCCAAGCTGGCCCCGCCCACACTCCGCTGGAGTTGAGCCAGAAAGCCACGCCAGCCAGCAATAGACCCGGCACGGGTCCGGCCAGGTAGACCGCGAGCTTTTCCAGGGGGCTGGCATGGGCCTTTTCGCCCGTGGCCACCCCCCCAAGGCCGGGCAGAAAAAACACCGCCACGTTGCGATGTCCGGTGAGCTTCATGGCCAGGTAGTGTCCCCCTTCATGGATGGCAATGACCGCCAGAAGAATGGGCACCAAACTCCACGAGAATGTCCATCCGCCCACCAGCAGGAAGAGCAGGGCCGTCACTGCAAAGATCAGCCATTGGGTTCGGATGCTGTAGGTGGTGGAACGCCGCAGGGCCATTTGCTCCTGAAAGACCCTGAGGTCGGCATCCGCGCGATGGGCAGCGGCGGCTTCCGGGTTACTGGAGGGAGGCGGCGGCGTGCCCGCCAGAGCCCAGGTCGCGCGCCACTGGCCGGCAAGGGCAATCGCCGCAAAGCGCAGGGCCGCCATCCAGGTCAGGCGGAAAAATGGGCTGCCGACGATGGGAGCCAGGTCACCCCTTGCCGCCATTTCAGAAATCAGCGTCTCAAACGATTGGTACAGCCGCTGCTGGACCACGGTGGCGTCTGTAAGAACTGGAGACCTGGCCGTTTGTACTCGGCGGAGGTGACGCTGCCATGCTTGCTGCCATCGCGGCAGATAGTCGTCAAACACTTTCCAGCGCGCGAGGCGCATGGGCGAAAAATGCCGACACCGATTCAGCGTGAGCCAGTTGCAGCCATCGTCAAAACTGGTGATGAACTGCAACATGCAGGCATCGTGCGCGCTGGGCACCGGCGCGAGCGAAACCAGGACATGGGAGTGCCCCTCGGTGTGCTGGTAGACGTCAAAGTAGGAAAACTCATCGTCGGGCAGCACCACGGCCTTGTTGGCGGATGCGCTGTAGCGGTAGATAAAGCCGAGTTGCTCTAGCTGAGCCCCCGCGACGTCCATGCCTTGCCGATGGGCTGTCGGTATGTCCTCACGCGCCATGGTGCGAGCGCGCACGGTCCTCCACCGCAAACGAGCGAGGCGTTGTGCCAGCAAGACCAGTAATAAACCGGCCCAACAGGCAATCGCCAGTAGCACGATCGAGCCAATCCCCAGCAATGTAGCCATCATTTGTCCTTACGACCAATGCCGCGGCAAACCATGCGTCCTCGCTCGGGCGCCACGGGCAAGGTCAATTTCAAGGTGGTCGAGATCGCTTTCGACGACGAGGCCGAAGCTTTCGAAAACATCATCGCCGACCCCGAGAGTGATGAAGCCGATCCCGCCGGGTACGAGTCGAAGGAATAAATCGAGCATCGCCTGTTTTCGGCCATCATCCAAAATTGGCGCGGGCAACCGCTGGTGAGCTACGAAATCGTGATCAAACCGATCAGCGCCACGCACCGGTCATCGGCCCATTCGAGCAACGCTTCAACTTGGCGAAAACCCGAGCCCGCGCCGGCTGGCATTTGACTCATCAAGTGACCGGCAAATTGTTAGCCCATACCATAGCGGTTTGGCTCAACCTCCGCCAAGAACGCCTTCGCCGAGGAAGGGTTACCAAAATGCTCGCGCAGGAACGGCAGCATGGCGTCCACCACTTCCGGGGCGACCGGCGTGGTGGCGTTGTAGTCCAGATAGACCGGATCGCTCACGCCAGCGCCTGCTCCAGATCGGCGATCAGATCGGCGGGATCTTCGAGACCGATGGACAGGCGCAGCATCGAGTCGGCAATGCCCCGGCGCGCGCGTTCCTCCGGGGTGAGGCCGTGATGGGTGGTGGTGCAGGGCTGGGTGACCAGGCTTTCCGCTCCGCCCAGGCTGGGCGCCAGGGCGAACAGCCGCAGCCGGTCGGCGACCCGGGTGGCGTCCGCGCCCGTGCCGGCCACGTCGATGCTCAGCATCCCGCCGAAGCCGTGCATCTGCGCTTTCGCCAGGGCGTGGCCGGGAAAGTCGGGTAAACCCGGATAGTACACGCGGGCGATGCTCGGGTGCCGCGCCATCGCCTCGGCCACCGCCTGCGCCGTGGCGTTTTGTTGCCGAACCCGGATCACCAAGGTGCGCAGGCTGCGCGACAGCAGCGCAGCGGTTTCGGCGGCGATGGTCGAGCCGAGATTCTTGCGCCAGTTCCACACCGGCAACAGCAGTTCCTTGGACCCCATCAACGCGCCGGCGGTGAGATCGCTGTGACCGCCCAGATACTTGGTCGCGCTGTGGACGACGAAGTCGGCGCCCAGTTCCAGCGGGCGCTGGTTGACCGGCGAGGCGAAGGTGTTGTCCACGGCGACTCGCGCCCCGTGGGCGTGGGCCAGGTCGGCAATCGCCCGGATGTCGAACAGTTCCAGTGCCGGGTTGGTCGGCGTTTCGAAGAACACCAGTTTCGCGCCGCCGGCGAGCAGGGCGTCCAGCCGATCCAGTTCGCCGCCGAGGATCAGATGCGTCGGAATGCCCAGCAGCGGCAACTGGCTGGACAGCAGTTCCAGGGTGCCGCCGTAGGCGTCGCCGATGCAGACGATGCCGTCGCGGCCGTGGGCGAGAAACAGCGCGGTCTCGGCCGCCATGCCCGAGCAGAAGGCCCAGGCCAGCTCCGCGCTTTCCAGACTGGCCAGGGTCTCCTCCAGGGCGAACAGGCTGGGGTTCAGGCCGTAGCGGGTGTAAAGGCTGCCCGGCTTCCGGCCATCCACCACGTCGAGCAGGTCGGCGGTCGAGGCGAAGGCAAAAGTCGTGGTGTTGTAAAGGGGCAGGTGCGGGCTGCCGTGCGCGTCCGTCAGAGTGCTGCCGTGAATGGCGCGGGTGGCGAGGGCGGGGCGGGGATCGGTGGGCATGGGTTGGGTTCCGTGGGGATTCAAAAGACCAGGACTTTATCCGTGATCGCGGTCCAATCTGTCAATTTGGCGGGCGTCGAAATGCTTCTTCTCTTCGCCGGCCAGGGCGCGGGCCAGCCGCAGCATGTTATAGGGGCGTTCGTTGCCATAACGGGTGTCGTTGAGAATCAACAGCGTCGATCAAGCGCGTCGGGCAGTGCGCCAATGAGGTACGGGAATGAGCAGCAACTTCCTCATTCAGCCCGAACCTGCCGTTCATAATGCCAACGCCGCGTGAATCATTTTGGTGCGAAGCCGTGGTTGAATTTCGTATCCGCTTTTCGCTAAAGATCGCCCTTCAAGGCCCACGCGGGTCTTGCAAGTCCCGTCGGCCGCGTCCTTGAAGCTCGCGGACATGTCGGTTCACACACGCCTCGTCACGGCAGGGTAGCCGCACCCACGCCCCACCACCAGCGCTCGCGCCAGCTTGCAAGCTCCATCCCGTGGAGACCCACATCAGTCCCTTTGGATCCGCGTTCAGCAGGTATTTAGCGCGCTGGAGCTTCGGACCGTTGAAGTAACACGCTGTGCCTCCACCGAAGATCGCCGCTTGACTCACGGAACCGGCGCCGGAGAAGTCGTCGATGTCAACAAGTCCGTTTGGTAGAACCATCTCATCGTAGCCCGAGCCAGGGCTGATGGAGAAGGGCAGTTTTAAGTTGGCGCCGAGGTTGGGGCCTTCGTACTGGTAGAAGGCGCTCACCTCAGATCGCGGGTTCCGGATTTCGATGATGAGATAGTCCATGCCGACCGGCCCCAACCCGACGCTCCAGCTAACAACCGTCCTGAACTGCAACCGGTTGGTGATCGTCTGGCCCGACTTTTGTGGTGCTGCGACAAGGATGGGATCGCCATGCACCACAGTTGGAATACAGGAACGGTCCAGTTCCAGGATGTCCACGCGTCGGTCAAATTCGGGTTCGCCGAGAGCATTTTCCTCGCCGAAACTGATGGATTCCGAGCGGTACAGGAAGCTTGCCTGCGCGCCGGCCAGCCGCTTGATCTCGCGGTCGACAAATGCCTTGACCGCGTCCGCGCGCCGCTGGGCGAGACTTTTGTTGTAGCTGGCGGCGCCCCTGGCGTCGGCATAGCCGAAGAAAGCCAAAGGGATCGGTCGTCTGGTTTGGTATAGCCGTCCCGCATAATAGGCGACCAGGACGTCAAGGGCCGCCCTATCAGTGCGCGTGTCGATGGCGCGGTCGTCGGTGCTGAAAAAGACCTGCCCCACGAGCGGGCTTCCGTCGCTGCACCGAATTCCGTCCGGGGAGAACCAGCTCGGGGCCTGGATGTTCAGCCGACCTTTTGCCCGCTTCGGTACGGGCGTCAGGTACGCGGGCGCCCGGTTACCGTCATGCGCGCCGAGTTGGATCACGTGGGCCAACGCCGGAGAGCCGTCGAAGCCACGTCCAGAGAAGCTGTAGATCATGCCCATAAGATTATCCTTCGGATTATAAGACACCTTTGCTATCGACTATTCCGCACCGGCCACACCGCGCGGTTGTTGTTTTCCTTTCCGATATAACCTACGGAGCCAGTCCTTAGGACCGCGATAACCGCCTAGACTTGATGATTGGATCAGTCTTCATGATCACTCCTTCCTCTCGGTGGTTTGGTGATAAGAACTTTCTTCCTAAACCGAGCACCCGAGCGTCGAGCGCAGGCGTTCGATGCGCTTTTTCAGCTCCGCCGCCGCGGGTCCCGCGACGAAATCGGGTGGCTGCGGCGCCCCGTCGGTGCGATTCGCGGCATCGGCGAGCTGCTGGCAAGCATCTGCGGTCCGCCCCTGCTGGATCAGGTCGCCGGCCGCTTCGATCATGTTGCGCAGGGCCTTGCGCCGGCCGTTGGCGGAGTTGCCGTTGCCCGAACCGGTGAGCGTCCCGGCCGCCACCGATGCGTCGAAGAAAACGAGGATGTCGGCGATCTGCTGCTGGGGCGGCGCCACCACGTTTGTGATGATCGCGACCGCCCACGTGGAGAAGTGGCCGATCACGTTGCTGAAGCGAACGAGGGTCGGCGTGCCCGTGGTCGGCTGCCCGTTCGCGTCGAAGGTCTCGACCCGCACGCAGCCGCCGGCGGTCGGCGTGCCCGTGCCCACGCAGATCGGGAACGCCTGAAAGACGCTGCCGGCCGCGTCGCCCTTGGTCACCAGCGTCGCCGTACCGGCGGCGAGGGCGCCGAGGAGCGCCGTCTGCGTGGCCGGGTCGAGTTGGGCGACGGTGATGTCGAACGAGAGCGTCGCGTCGCGATTCAGCGTCGGGACCGCGAAGGTGAACTGGTACGCCGCGATCGGATCGATGGTCGCGGGGGAGCCGCTGGCATTGAGGCCACTCTCGGGCGCCAGCGCGACCGGGTCCACGCGGGTGACGGTGAAGCTCGCGGGCGTCGTGAAGCTCGCCGCCTGGACCTGGAGGTGCATGACGGCTTCGAGGCGGGTCGCCGTGAGGTCGAGCGCGCCGCCGGGCGTCGTGCCGCTCATGTCAGTGTAGCCGGTCGCGCCGAGCGTGAGATCACCGGCGACCGTGCCTGTACCCATCGGGAACGGCCCCGTGCCCGTGGTCTCCACGGTGAGATCGCCGGCCACATCGGTGCCGGCGGACATGTCGACCAACGCGTCGCCGTTGTCGACGACGATGAGGTCGCCGCCGACGGTCGCGAGGCTGGTCATGTCGATGAGCTCGGCGCTGGTGTTGCCGGAAACCGTCAGATCGCCGCCCACGGAGGCGAGGCTGGACATGTCGATGAGGTCAACCGAGGTATTGCCTTGGACGACGAGATCCTCCGCTACCGTCGCGAGTGACGTCATGTTGATCGGGTCGGCGACGGGGTTATTGGTGATCGTCAGGTCGCCGCCGACGGTCGCGAGGCTGGTCATGTCGATGAGCTCGGCGCTGGTGTTGCCGGAAACCGTCAGATCGCCGCTTACGGAGGTGAGGCCGGAAACGTCGATGACGTCGGCCGCCGTGTTGTCGGCCACCGTCAGATCACCGCTCACGGTGGCGAGCGCCGAAACGTCGATGACGGTCGCGGCGGTGCCGACCACGGTGATGTCGCCGCCGATGCTGGTCACGCCGGAGATGAGGATCGCGTTCAGCGCCGGGTTGCCGGTGATGCTCAGCGAGCCGTCGACCGTCGCGAGGCTCCTCAAATCGACGCTTTGCAGCGCGAGGTTGCCGGAGATGGTGATGTTGCCGCCGGCGCTCTGGAGGGCGCCGAGGTCGATGACCAGAAGCTGATCGTTGCCGGTGATGGTGACGTTCAGCCCGACGCTGGTCGCGTTCGGAATCACGAGATACTCGCGGCCGTCGACGTTGACCATGAGGATGCTGCCGGGCACCGCGGTTAAGCTGTCGAGGACCGTCTGCGAGGTGGCGAGATCGATGACCAGATTGTCCGGCGGCGGCGGCGCCACCGCGCGGATACGGTGGTTGTTGGTGTCGGCGATGAAGAGCGCGTCGCCCCTGACGTCCAGACCCCAGATACCCGCGAAGGTGGCGTCCAGCGCGGGGCCGCCGTCGCCGGAGAACCCAGGGGTGCCGGCACCCGCGAAGACCGAGAGGATGCCGGTGCCGAGAGCGACCTTGAAGACCCGGCTGAAATTCGAGACGTAGAGGTTATTGGCGTCGTCGATGGCAAGGCCGTTGGCGTCGCCGAGGGCCATGGTCCTCGCATCGCCGAAGCCCGGCGTGGCGCCGCCGCCGCCCGCAATCGTGGTGATGATGTGGGTGACGGCGTCGATGCGACGCACGGTGTCGGTCCCGGTCTCGACCACGAACAGGTTGCTGGCGGCATCCGTGGCCAGGCTACTTGGCGAGCTGAGACGCGCCGCCAGCGCGTTGCCGCCGTCCCCGTCCGAAGCGCAATCTCCGGCCAAGCCGGAGCCGGCCACCCGGGTGATGACGTGGGTGGCGATGTCCACCTTGCGCACGGTGCAGTAAATGGTCTCGGTGAAATACACGTTGCCGGCCGGGTCGACCCCTATTCCCCGGGGTATCCCGATCGAGGCGGCTGTCGCCGGGCCGCTGTTGCCGTCGTGGCCGATGTAATCCAGGCCACGGCCGGCGAAGGTGGTGATCACGCCGCTGGCGAGATCCACCTGGCGCACCCGGTTCATGCCGCTGTCCGAGATGTAGAGGACATCGTCCGCCGGGCTGAGCGCGATGGCCTCTATGCCCCCGAGCTGCGCGGCGGTCGCCAGGCCCCCATCACCGCCGTCGCCGTATATGCCGTTGCCGGCGATCGTGCTGATGACGCCGCCCGGGCTGATGCGGCGTATGCGGAAATTGAATGCGTCCGCGACGTACACGGTGCCGTCAGCCGCGACGGCCACATCGGAGGGACCGCTGAGCGCGGCTGCGGTGGCGGGGCCGCCATCGCCCGAAAAGGTGGCGAGGCCATTGCCGGCGATGGTCGTCACATCCGCCGCGAACGCGGAGGTGGCGCCGAGGAAGGCGAGGAGAGCGACGAGAGCGATTGAAACGGTCTTTACCGCGAACCGGCTTATTTTCACATTCATAGAGGTCTCCCAGACTCTGGTTACAAATCTCATCAGGGCTATTCAAGACCGCAGGGCACGGAGCTATGCGGTTATTGCCTCTGCAAAATCCAAGAATACTTTTTGATCTAAAGCTTCTCTCCGCATTCTGCGCATTTGCTGTTGTTGATGATGATCCGCCCCCGAGTCCTAGTAGATCAAATGGTTTGTTCGTAGCCATTAGTCAGAAAAAATCCAATATTATCAATATCATTAACTAAAAAAGTGAAGGCGGTAATCGCGATAAGCATGCCATTTGGCCCACTAGTTAATTGTTTCGCGCGTTCGCCAATGTATTCAACACATGTCGAATTTCCCATTCGACCCCTTCTAAAGTAGCATCGGGCATATCTTCATGCCTTGGAACTGATCTGGGGCGATTATCTACGTAGTGATCCGGTTCCCTCACCTCCCGTGTAATTCTTGACTGTGGCGTGTGCTGTTCCCGACGGTAGTAATTAATGTGGCGCCGGATGATTCGAGGTGAGGTGAGCGATGCCTCGCGACCGCCAGGAAGGTTGTCGATTGATGGATCAACCGTAATCAGGAGATCGATAAAGATCTCGGATCCCTGTGTTTGATTGCCTGACCGTTGCGCACGGTGCGAGGCGAAGTCGAACCACGCATGGTTTTGAGCCGCCTCTTCGCAGAACCAGACGGCATTAAAGGCGCCAGCGCTGTACCCGTAGACGATCAGTGCTCCCCGCGGGTCGAACATGCCCCCGGTGCCAAAGACCCACCTCGCGGCCTCGATTCGCAAGTCACGGCATTCGGTGCGGCATTGGTCTGGGCTGTTTCCCATCATGCACGCATCGTAGGAGTTAGTAACAGCGCGACCCTGGTGACGGCCCGTCGCCTCCTCTAGTTTCGCCTTAATTTCCTCGTACGCCATCATGGAATGGGTTGGCAGTGCGACGGGCCACAAAGGCGGCGGCGTTCCAGGTGGCCCCGAGGTGCCCGCGGGAGTCATCGGCGGTGGAGCCATGATGAATCGGTCGCTGGCAGTAAGACCTTGGCCGCCTCGTGGGTTCCGGCTGATGTAGCCGCCGAAGAAGACCAGAGTGTTTCTCACCGGTTGGTTGCAATAATTCGGGCCAAGCCGGTTCATCAGTTGCTGCCGCTTGTCGAACAAAAGCTTAACAGACATGACGTCCTCCTAGTAACAGGATTCCATTTTTCCAAAGCGATACTAACAAAATCCATGCCAGATATAATTACTTGTAATCATTATTTATTTTTTGGACGTTGTAATTTATACATCCCGTTGTGGATGTAGAAATCACACGCATGTTGTATTTTTTACAACATTAAAGACTCGGATACTGATCAGGGGAGGGTATGAATCACCGATTCTTCCGGGTTCATTGAAGGCAGGCGGGTTTTGTAACCAGGGCGTTTTAGCGGAACCGATCCGTTTCTAATAAGGGTTCCTGTGTCCCAAAATCCCGCTACGGCAGAAAAATGATGGGGCGCCCATCCATGGAATGGGGAATGGGGAATGGGGAATGGGGAATGGGGAATGGGGAATGGGGAATGGATTCCTCAACCGAACGTCAGGAGTTCCCGGGTCCAGGCTTTGCCCGCACCCCCAACCCGGACCGCCAGGTGGTACAGGTTGCTACGGTCCATGCCCAGGTCCCGGGCTGCGGCAACCCAGTTGCCCTGGTGCTGCTCGATGGCCTGCCGGATCCCATCCGCGATGGGCGCGCCTGCGCGGAGGCCGGCGAGGGGCGGGAGTTCGGTTGATCTGGATGGATCGCACGAGACCCAATCGAGTTCAGGCCCGGATCACCATAATTCGCCGGCCCTGGGGACTGGGCATCTCACTGCTGGAGGTGCGCTCGCGGATCGGCGGTTGCCCGGCGCGCCGGTCGAAGATCACCAGCCAGCCGCTCGCCAGCCCCAGCCCGGCCAGGTAACCGTCCAGTTGCTCCAGGCCCTCGGTCAAGGGGTCGGGCTCGCCATCGCGCCAGACCTTGAGCTCGATGCCCAACGTCACCGCCCCGTAGCGCAGGCAGAGGTCCATTCTTCCCCAGCCGATGGCGTATTCGCGCTCCAGCGTGCCGCCGCCGTTGACCACTCGATGCAAAAAGGCCATCAACACCAGATGGGGGGCGATTTCGTGGTAGGGGGCGCTGCCCAAGAGAGGTTGGCCGTGCTGCCGCCAGAATTGCAGAAACGCGGTCAACAGCCGTTCCGGGTTCAGGCTGCCGTCGGCATTCAACCAGGTGGGGGCAATCTGCGGCAACGAGTCCTGCGGGCCGCTGGCCAGGGCGCGGGGCAAAACTTCGCGATAGATCGGATTGGCGACGACCAGGCCACCGCCCTGCTCCCGGCGCAGCAAGCCCAGATCCACCAGATATTGTCGGTCGTCTTCGGGCACTTCGCCGGGGGCCGTACCCGCCAGCATCGGCTCGATCACTCGCCGCACCCGCGCCTCCCGCAGCTTGTCGGCCAACTGATCCAGGTGCGTCACCCGCCGCAGGATCAGATTCTCCTTGGCCTGTTCGATTCGCTCGACCGTGATCGGCTGACCCCGATCCCGGCCTTCCCGCATATCAAAGCAGGCTTCATAGGCCAGCGCGTTCACCAGCCACGGTTGGCCCAGCGTCAAGGTCCAGACCCGGTCCAGGGCTTCCGGCGCGAAGACCTGGC
Organism: Candidatus Competibacter sp.; assembly: GCA_031732855.1. GTDB lineage: Bacteria > Pseudomonadota > Gammaproteobacteria > Competibacterales > Competibacteraceae > JAVMKJ01. Next base: position 15,822 of record JAVMKJ010000229.1, on the reverse strand, counting down.
CGGTTTCGGCGGTGTGCTGCCGGAGCAGCGCCGTCACTTCCGTCGCGTCGAAATCGCCTAGCCGCAGCGATTTGGCTTTGATGTTAAACGCGCTGCCGCCGGTGATCGGTGCCGCTTCGGAACGGGCGTGAATCCGGTAGTCCCGCAAGTCCCGCACCCCGCACAGCACCACCGTCTGCGGGAACTGGGTCGGCCGTTTGGGATAGCCGGCCCGCAACTGTCGCAACAGCGAAATCAGCGTATCCCCGACCAGGGCATCCACTTCGTCCAGCAGCACCACCACCGGCAACGGGGATTGCACGCACCAGCGGGTCAGAAACTCCTCGACCTTCGTGCCCCCGGTGGACGTAGCGATAACTTCCCGGCCCAAAACCGCAGCCTCGGCATCGCCGAGCTGGTCGCGCGCTCCACGGGAAATCTGTTCCACCGCCACCGCCATCCCCGGGTCTACCTGTTCCCGATAAGCCTGGGCCGGTTCCAGGTTGGCGTACACCGCCCGGTAGCGGCCTTCCCGATTCAAATAATCCGCCAGCGCCAGCAGGCAGGTCGTCTTGCCGGTCTGGCGGGGCGCATGCAGCAAAAAATATTTTTCCTGGACGATCAGGCTGAGGATTTCGTCCAAATCCCAGCGATCCAACGGGGGCAGGCAGTAATGTTTGTTATTGCGGACCGGACCTTCGGTATTGAAAAAGCGCATAGCGCATCTCCAGCAAAGCTGAGGTTGAGGCTGTGGACCAGCGGCAGCTTGGGGCCGCTGATGGCGCATGGGTTCACTCCGGACGAGGCAGATCGGGCCGGGCCTTCACCGCACCCCTAACCGGACCGCCAGGTGGTACAGGTTGCTGCGGTCCAGGCCCAGGTCCCGGGCCGCGGCCGCCCAGTTGCCCTGGTGCTGCTCGATGGCCTGCCGGATCAGGTCGCGTTGCAATTCCTCCACCGCCCGATGGAGAGTCTTCCCCACCGGGCCGGGGTCAACATCGTGGAGATCGGCCGGCTGGGACACCGGGGGGGCTCCCAGATCCTCTCCCAGGTGAACGGGGTCGAGCCGGACCGGATCGCCCTTGGGGACTTGGGATGCGGCCTTGAGGGTCGCCCGGCAAAGCACGTTTTCCAGTTCCCGCACGTTGCCCGGCCAGCGGTAGCCGGCGAGCCGGTCCAGCGCTTCCGCGCTGATCCGCACAAGCCCGAGGCCCAGCCTCCGGCGGGTCCGCTCGGCGAGATGGCCGGCCAGCAGCGGGATGTCCTCGACCCGCTCGCGCAGGGGCGGCACTGTGATCGGATAGACGTTGAGCCGATGAAACAGGTCAGCCCGGAACCGGCCGGCCTGCACTTCGCTCTTCAGATCGCGGTTGGTCGCGGCCAGGAGGCGGGCGTCCACCTGGAGGGGGGTGTTGGAGCCCACGCGCTGGATCTCACCCTTCTCGATGGCCCGAAGCAGCTTCGGCTGCACCGACAGGGGCAGCTCTCCGATCTCGTCCAGAAACAGGGTGCCGCCGTGCGCCAGTTCGAACTTCCCGATCCGCTCGTGGTGGGCGCCGGTGAAGGCGCCCCGGGTGTGGCCGAACAGTTCGCTTTCGGCCAGAGTCTCGGAGAGGGCCGCGCAGTTCAGGTAGAGCAACGGGGCGTCCCGGCGCGATGAGGCCGCATGGATGGCCCGCACGGTCACCTCCTTGCCCGCCCCGGTTTCCCCCAGGATCAGGACCGTCAGGTCGGACTCGGCGACCATTCGGATCTCCTCCCGGAGGCGCTCCACCACCGCGCTGCGGCCCAGCAGTTGCCAACTGCGTTGCCGCTCGGCCTCCCGCAGGAGATCGCGGGCGATCATCCCCTGCCGCCGCGCCGTGCGCTCCAACGCCTCCATCAGATCGGCCGCGTGCATCTGGGCGCCGGCCAGGGCGCCCACGGCCCGGAGAAATTCCTGATCCAGCGTATCGAACGCGCCGGGGTCCAGGGCATCGGCGGTGAGGGCGCCCCTGAGCCGACCGTCGCCGTACAGGGGGCAACCCAGGCAGGCGTGGACGCGCCGTGCGGCATCGCCAAACCCCAGGATGAGGCCGTCGAAGGGGTCCGGCCGGGGGTCATCGGCCGCGAAACGCACGGGCTCGCGCGACTGGGCGACGATCACCAGGCGCGGATGGTCCCCGAGCGCATACCGCCGATCCATGGCCGCCGGGGCCAGCCCCCGGGCCGCCAGGGGCACGAAGGCGTCTCCGTCGAAACGGTGCAGCGCTGCGGCATCATACGGGATAACCCGACCCAGCGCCTCCAGCAGTCGTTCGTAGCGATCCTGCGCCTTGAGGGCGGCGGTCAGATCCAGGGCGATGCTGACGAGGGTGTCCAGGGTGTCCATGATGGCCGTGTCGGGTTTGGTTGCTTGATTAATAAAGATAAGGACTTATACCGATTCTCGATAGATATTGCCTTTTTCAGGCGTAAAAACGCTCGGCTCGTCATACCCGCGAAAGGGGGTATCCAGTCCGGGCAACCCGGTTGCTGGATTCCCGCCAGCGCGCGATCACGGCGATGACTCAACGGTTCGGCGAACATGGCGTGGGCTCATGAAAGAGTTGGGGACTCACCTCAAACCAAGCAGGGAGTGCACCAGGATGACGGCGGGGGCTCGTACCTAACGTTTCTACCTTCCTCGCGCTCACCGTGAGCGGGCCAATCCAGCCCATCGGGCCAACATGACGCGACCATAACGCAGGCCAATGCCGGGCTGGTGGATTCCACCCCCAGCCCACAACAGTGAATGTAATGCGTCCGATTAAAAAATAAAAACATTAAATTCATAATCTTACATTTTTTAATGATTATTTTTTATCGCTTGGCATGGTGGTTGCCATAATCCAGACAGGAGCAGTCAAGCTCTTGCACAAACAAACTACACCACCTTTGGAGGATTATGACGATGAACGCGAAGCAACTGATGGTTGGCCTGGGTTTCTCGATGATAGCCGCGGCGAGCGTGCCGGCGATGGCGAATGACGCCAAGACGCTGCCCGGAGCGGCTTGCCAACCGAAAAGCAACAGCCCAACGGCATTTGAGATTAGCAGCAGTGGCCAGTTGATCAATACCTCGACTACGGACCTGACCGTGATCTGCCCGATCGTCCGTGACGTGATGGCCGCCAACAGCAGTAACGGTATCAACAAAGCCCAAGTCCATGTGATCGACCGCAACGTTGATCGGCCTTTCACCTGTACTCTGCGCTCATACGCGACCAGTACAGGTAGCTACGGCAGTTCGACCCAAAACACCGGCAACTCGTTCGCCAGCGCCAACGTTCAAATACTGGGACATGGCAATCTCGCCTCGAGTGCTGATGGTTACTACCTTTTCGAATGCACCATTCCCGGTACCTATAATGGAACTCGTTCTTCAATTGTGACATACAATTGGAATGAGACCGACTAACAAGCCCAGCGCAACAGTTTGGGGGACGGCGACCTTCGCTGCCCCCGGATTCCAACCGAGGAGGCAATCAATCATGTCCATACCACGTGCGATAGGCTGGGGTGCCGGTCTGGCCGGCCTGGCCGGCGGGGCGTTATGGCTGGCCGAGAACGTGAATCTACCACTGGCGAACGTACCGCCTGCGGTGATCGACCCCGCGCCCGTTGCTCTGTCCAGTACTGCACCGGGACTGAACGCGCCGGTCATCACCGCCATCCCGGCGGAGGCCGACCTCGAAACGCGCCTGATCCGGCTGGAAGCCCAAGTGCGGACCTTGACGCAACAGTTCGGCGTCCAGCAGCAGGGGTTGAACCGGTCCCGCGAAGATCTGGTGCGGCGGGTCCACGCCCTGGAGCAACAGCGGATCGTAGCGTCCGACGAGGCAGCCACGCGTGAGGACCCGCCCTCGCCCGAAGCGGAACGGGCGGCGGTGGAAGCGCGCATGGCGCTGCTGGACCAGCAGGCGCGCACCGAGCGGGCGGACCCACGCTGGAGTGGGCCGGCCACCACGCAGATCCAGGGGTTGTTCGCTGAGGACAGCCTGGCCGGATCGACCTTGCGCGACGCGACCTGTCAAACCACGCTGTGCCGGATCGAGGTGGACCATCGCGATACGCTGGCGCTGGATCGGTTCCTCAGTGAGTTGCCGGCCCGGCTCGGCTGGAACACCGACAGCTACGCCCAGACTGTCACCCATGGAGACGGTAGCACTACCCTGGTGTTGTACCTCAGCCGCGATGGTTACCCTCTGCCCTGGCCCAGGGCTTGATCCCGACAACTCCAGACAAACCCCGGCTTACAACGATCTGGCCAGGCGGAAGCCTCCGTCGAGATGGCGCCTCCACGACGTGTTCCGGTCGCGGTTGGCGGTGCGTGTCCACGCCGGTCGGTAGAACCAGGAGGCGCCCCGCACCGCGATGGAATCCTTGGTGTTGTTTTCCGCGCATCGGGTCTCGGCCCCCCCGTACTTGCTATCGTAAGCCGAACAGGTCCATTCCCAGACGTTCCCCAACACGTCCGACAGCGCCCAGGCATTGGCCTGAAAGGAACCCACCGGCGCCGCATACCAATATCGATCGGTGCACTGATGCTTCACCGTCCAGGCATGGCCTCCCGGACCTACGGTCTGGTCGGCAAAATTGGCATATCGGCAGGCTTGATCCGGGTCATCCCCCCAGTACCATGCGCTGGTCGTCCCCGCCCGCGCTGCGTATTCCCATTCCGCTTCGGTCGGGAGCCGGTAGGTTCGCGCCGTCTGCTTCGAGAGCCAGGCCGCATAGGCCAGCGCATCGTTCCAACTGACGCAGGCCACCGGGTGTGCGTCGCTGGTTTCGTAGCCCGGCTGGCGCCAGTCCACGCCCTCGCGCCAGCCCCACTTGCCCTCGGTGGCGCTCCAGGCATAACAGCCTTTCTCTGCGATATTTCGTTCCGCCTCCGTCCGGTAGCCCGTGGCGCTCGTGAACTGTCTAAATTCCCTCACCGTCACTTCGTACTTGCCGATCTCAAAAGCCTCGACACAAACGGGATGGCGTCGCTCGTCTTCGTCCCGATCCTTTTCCGAAGCGGGGCTGCCCATCTGAAAACAACCCCCGGGAAGCGGCACCATCTCCGGCTCAAATGACGGGCGGACGCCCGCGACCGGCGGCGCTTCCACCACTGGTGGCGCCTCCACCACCGGCGGCACCTTCACCACCGCCGGCGACGCCTCCACTACTGTTGGCGTCTCCGCAACCCGTGGCGTCTCGGTCACCGCCGGTGTCTCCACAGTCAGGGTCTTCACTGCCGGCTGTGTTTCTGCAACCGGCGGCGCCTCTGCTACTGGCGGCGTTTCTACCATCGGTGGCGCCGCCGCCGGCGTAACCGTGGATTCGGGTGGCTTTGGCGGGGATCGCAACCCGATCCACGCTCCAGCCCACACCAAACCGATCAACGCCACGGCGACCACCGCCACCCGCCAAGGCCACTTCCGCCGCGCCGGTCGTTCCCCGACAACGCGCAGTTTCGGCGGCACGAGGATCGTCTTCTCTTCTTCCGGCAAAACCGGTTCCTGTCGCTGTTTCAGCGGTGGGCGTTCTAAACTCTCCTCCGCCGCCAACACGGCTTCGAGTCGCTGTTTGAACTCCCCGATGGACTGCAACCGCTGTTCCGGTTCCAGCACCAGCGCCTGGCCCAGCACCTCGTCGAGCAAGGGGGGTAAATCCGGGACGAAATGGCGGGCGGGTTCGAGCAAATCCGGTTGGTGGAGCAGATCGTTCTGCTTGCGATCCAGCGCGGGGGGCGGCCGTTGCGCCGTCAGCATGAAATAGAGCGTCGCCGCCATGCCGTAGACATCGGTCCACGGCCCTTGCCGGTTCAGGTGGCCGGTCAGGTATTGTTCGTAGGGGGCGTAACCTTTGGTAAAGATCAGCATGCTGCGGGTGTGACTGCCGGTCACCTGCCGCGCCGCGCCGAAATCCAGCAAAATCAATCCTTCATCGGTCCGATACAGGTTGCCCGGTTTGATGTCCCGGTGCATGAATCCGGCTTCGTGTACCTTCCGCAACCCGTCCAGTACTGGCAAGATCAGTTCGACCGCCGAGCGCCACGGCAGCCGTCCGTCCGGTCGCCGTTTCAGATACGCGGCCAGCTCTTCGCCTTCGACGTAGTCCATCACCAGATAGGCGGTCCCGTTCATCTCGAAGTAGTTCAAGACCCGCACCACATGCGGATGCTTGACTTGCGCCAGCGTGCGCGCTTCCTTCAGAAAGGTTTTCAGTCCGTGGTCGAACGGTTCCTCGTGCTCGCGCGAATTCAGCACCACCGTACTGCGGTCGGTGGAGCGCCCGACCAGCTCGCTCGGGTAATACTCCTTGATCGCCACCTGCATCATCAGGGTCGCGTCGAAGCCGCGATAGGTGATCCCGAACCCGCCCTGGCCCAGCTTTTCCCCGACCACGTATCCCTTCAGTTGCGTCCCGACCGGCAGCAGCGCCGCGGAGCGATCCGCATGGAGTCGATACTTGCAGATCGGGCACACGGCGGTTGCATCCCCTTCGCGTGGGTGAAAACAGCCCGGACAGATCACCGTGCCAGGGCTGGCACGGGTTTCATCCAACGGCTCAGTCATCCGGCAAATCCTCAAAAACGGTCACGTCGAGCGCCTGCCGTAGCGGCTCGATCAAGTAAAAGACCGGGCGCGATAACGACGGTTCTTTCCAGCCTAGATCATTAGATAATAGCCGAGCGTTTGGACTCACCCCCTCTGATTACGAACCTATACCTCATTGTACAGGACAAAAATAACTTACTGAAAATTAAGATAAAAAATTGCAACTATTTTGAGAGTAGCAGGATTGCATGGTTGATGTTATCATAATTTATTGATTAATAACATTAATTTCCAAACAGGCGAGGTTAATTCCGTGAATCCCCCCTTTTGAATACCCGGCACTTTGCAGAAATGCTTCACCATCATTTTCACTGGAACCGAGCTCGTATCTATTGCATTATCTATTTGATCATCGGAATCATCCAGATGGGAACCGTCAATCTCGCGAAGATCGCCACCACTTTCCCTGGAAATGCACAACCCGCCTCTCATTACAAACGCCTTCAACGGCTTTTTGGTCAATTTTCTCTGGACTTGAATCAGGTCGCTCGGTTCATTGCCGGCCTCGTTCCTTTACTTCAGTTCAAATTGACGCTCGATAGAACCAATTGGAAATGCGGTGACGCGAATATCAATTACCTCGTGTTGGGAATCGTCTATCGCGGATCCGCTTTTCCTATATTATGGGTCGCTTTAGATAAAAGAGGCAACTCAAATACCCAAGAAAGAATCGAAATAATCACCCGATTTCTAACGATCTTTGGCGCTCAAACGATCGCCTGCTTGTTGGCGGATCGTGAGTTTGTCGGGATCGAATGGTTTGGATATCTTATTGAAAATAATATAAAGTTTGTCATACGCCTCAAGAAGAACACGCAAGTCTCTAATTCCCGAGGCGTCCCCGTCCCTGCGGAAAATCTCTTTCGAGGCCTGCCCCGCGGCAGCGCGCTCATTTTATCGGGCCAACGAACGGTATGGGGGCACTCTCTTTATGTCATTGGCCTGAAGATGACTAATGGTGAATTCGTCATTATCGCTACGCAAGAACCACCAGAAACCGCTTTGGAAAATTACAAGGAACGCTGGCCGATCGAAACGCTTTTCATTTGCTTGAAAACCCGAGGTTTCGATCTGGAATCCACCCATATGACCGACCCTAAGCGACTTGAAAAATTGATGGTTTTTCTCGCGATTGCCTTCAGTTGGGCGCACGTTATCGGCGAATGGCGCCATGAAGTTAAACCCATCAAGATCAAAAAACATGGCCGTCCTTCCCAAAGTCTTTTTCGGTATGGATTAGATTACTTAAGAAGCTGTTTATTCCACCACCAAGAATTTACCCGGCAATACGCTTTTCATCAGGCGCTGGAGTCGCTCTTTAAACGGGTGGGATGGAGCCCTCAAAATTGCTTTTCTCCACCTCTAAATGAATACGCTGCCGGGTAAAGATTTAACATTTAATTCATTGGGTTAGCCGATTTTGTCCCGTACAATGCCTATACCTGTGGAATAACAGGTCGATCACAGCGGTCGGGGGCGTACTCAAACCGGACGTCAGCCGTAAGCTAAAAACGGGTCAGGCTCCGATGAATGCTCTTGACAGGTTCAATTTCCGCACCATACTAAGATAGTAATTAGTTACTATCTCTAAGAGTCCGCTATGATGATGCCAAAAACTCGCCTGGCCGCCGGAGAACGGCAACTGGAAATCGTCCGCGCGGTGCTGACGCTGGCCGCCGAGAACAGCCCCGACGCCATCACCACCCAGGCCATCGCCCAACAGATGGGTCTGACCCAGGGGGCGGTGTTCCGCCACTTTCCGACTCGCGAAGCTATCTGGCTGGCGGTCGTGGATTGGGTGGAGCAAAACCTGGGCGACGTGATCGCCGCCGCCGTCGCCGAAGCCGGCGATCCGCTCGACGGGCTGGGGCGGCTATTTGCAGCCCATGTCGCTTTCATCGCCGCCCATCCTTCCGCGCCACGGCTGATTTTCAACGAGTTGCAAAAACCTGCCGCCCATCCGGTCAAACAACGGGTCTGCGACCTGCTCGACCGCTACCGGCGGCGGGTCGCCGAACTACTGGCGCACGCCAAGGCCAAGGCTTTGGTCGAACCGGAACTGGACGAAGCCGCCGCCGCGACCCTGTTCGTCGGGACCGTCCAAGGGCTGGTGGTGCAAACCCTGCTGGCCGGCGACCCCCAAACCCTGCAACCGGCCGCCCGCCGTCTGTGGCCGCTGTATCTGCGCGCCATCGGAGTCCGCCAGCCATGAAAACGCCCCGTCTGCGTCAGGCCGTATTACTCGTCCTGGTCATCAGCCTGCTCGGTGGTTTCGGCTATGTCGTCGCCCGCACTGGGCCGCTGGCGGCGGTTCGCGTCACCGTCGCCAGCCCGGAACGCCGCGAGCTGCAACCGGCGCTGTTTGGCATCAGCACGGTAGAAGCCCGCCGCGCCTACGCCATCGGCCCGACCAGCGCCGGGCGGCTCCAGCAGGTATGGGTGGATGTCGGCGATGTCGTCACCGCCGGTCAACTCGTGGCGGACATGGATCCGGTGGATCTGGACGACCGCATCGCCGCCGCCCAGGCCGCTCTGGAACGCGCCGGCAACGCCTTGACCGCCGCCGAGGCGCAGGTGTGGGAAGCGGTCAGTCGCCAGGAGCTGGCCGAGGCCAGCGCCCGCCGCTTCACCGACTTGCGCCGCCGGGGCTTCGTGACCCAGGAAGCGGCCGACGCCAAGCAGTACGAAGCCAACGCCGCCCGCACCGTGCTGGTGGCCGCCCAAGCCAACCGGGAGGCCGCCCGTCGAGAACGCGAGCGGCTGCTGGCCGAGCAGGCCGCCGCCGCGAAATTACGCGCTAACCTGCAACTGCGTACTCCAGTCGCTGGCGTGGTCATCGCTCGCGAGGCCGAACCCGGCTCGACCGTGGTTGCGGGGCAGAGCGTGGTGCGGCTGATCGATCCAGCCAGCCTGTGGCTGCGAGTGCGGATCGATCAGGGCCGTTCCGCCGGCTTGCGCGTCGGCCTGCTGGCGGACATCGAGCTGCGCTCCCGCCCCGGTGAGCGATTGCCCGGCAAAGTGGCGCGGGTGGAGCTGGCCGGCGACAGCGTGACCGAGGAAAAAATCGCTCAGGTCGCGTTCGACGCCCTGCCCGAAGGCGTGGCGCTCGGCGAACTGGCGGAAGTGACAGTGCGCCTGCCCGCGATTCCCAACGCGCCGGTGTTGCCTAACTCCGCTGTCCAGCAACAGCAGGGTCGGACCGGCGTGTGGTTGCTGACTGAAGATGGCAAGGCGCAGTTCCAGCCGCTGCGCTTCGGTATCCGCGACTTGGACGGCGCCGCCCAGATGCTCGACGGTCTGCCGCCGGATGCCCGCGTCATCGTCCACAGTGCCCGGGAATTGCGCGAGGGCGACGCCGTCAAGCCCAGCGGGGAGCTGGCCGGAGGTCGCGGATGATCAGTCTGGCGGGCCGTGACATTCTCCATTCCTGGGGCAAGTACGCCTTCACCGGCTTGGGCCTAGGCCTGCTGATCGGCGTTACCTTGTCCATGGCCGGCATCTATCGCGGCATGGTGGACGACGGCAAGGCGCTGCTGGCTAACAGCGGCGCCGATCTGTGGGTGGTGCAGCAGGATACCCTCGGCCCCTACGCCGAGCCGTCCAGCCTGCGCGACGACGTCTATCGCGGCCTGCTCGGGCTGCCGGGGGTGGCGCGCGCCGCCAACGTCACCTACCTGACCATGCAGGCGCGCCAGGGCGGGCGGGAGGCGCGGGTGATGGTGGTCGGCATCCAGCCGGGCGAACCCGGCGAGCCGCGCTATCTGATCGCCGGCCGCCAGATCGAGCGCACCCACTACGAAGCGGTGGCCGACGCCAGCACCAGCTTCCAACTCGGCGAGCGCGTTCGCATCCGCCGCCACGACTACACGGTGGTCGGGCTGACCCGGCGCATGGTGTCGGCCAGCGGCGATCCGATGGTGTTCATCCCGCTGCGCGACGCCCAGGAGGCGCAGTTTCTCAAGGACAATGACGCCATCGTCAACGAACGGGCGCGGGTGCTGGCCAATCCGGCGCTGAATCGGCCCGGCGCGCCGGGGCTGGCCGAGACCATCTCCCGCGGTCAGGAGAGCAGCCGGATGGTCAACGCCGTGCTGGTGCAAGTCGCCCCCGGCTGGGACGCGGAACCCGTCGCGGAGACCATTCGCCGCTGGAAACGCCTGCAAGCCTACACCGTCCCGCAGATGGAGGAGATTTTGGTGACCAAGCTGATCGCCATCTCGGCCCGGCAGATCGCAGTGTTTCTGATGATTCTGGCCGTGGTCAGCGCCGCCATCGTTTCGTTCATCATCTACACCATGACCCTGGGCAAGCTGCGCGAAATCGCCGTGCTCAAGCTGATCGGCGCGCGCAACCGCACCATCGCCGGGATGATTTTGCAGGAAGCCCTGGGGCTGGGACTGATCGGCTTTCTGGTCGGTAAAACCGTCGCCACCCTGTGGGCGCCCTATTTCCCCAAATACGTGCTGCTGGAGCCGGGCGACGCCGCACGGGGCTTCGCGGCGGTGATGCTGATCTGCGCCCTCGCCAGCACCCTGGCGATTCGCGCCGCGCTACGGGTGGACCCCGCCACCGCGATTGGAGGTTGAGATGAGCGCCGCGCTTCAGAATCAGGCTACTGCCGCGCCCGCCATCGAGGTCGCCGGTTTGCGCAAGCGGTACGGCGCGGGAGATACCGCGGTAGACGCACTCAAGGGGGTGGATTTGACCGTGCAATCGGGTGAGGTGATCGGGCTGATCGGTCCCAGCGGTTCCGGCAAGAGCACCCTGCTCAAGTGCCTGGGCGCGGTCACCGAGCCGAGCGATGGACTCATCCGGCTGTCCGGGGAAACAGTGTACGACGGCGGCTGGCGCGACCTCGATCCGCGCGCCCTGCGCCGCGACCGCATCGGCTTCGTGTTTCAGGCGCCCTATCTGATCCCGTTTCTCGACGTGACCGACAACGTCGCTCTGCCGCTGCTGCTGGCGAGACGCTCCAAGCGGGAGGCGCGGCGGCGGGCGCGGGAGTTGTTGGCGGCGCTGGACGTGGAACACCGCGCCCAGGCGGCCATCGCCCAGCTCTCCGGCGGCGAACAGCAGCGGGTCGCCATCGCCCGGGCGCTGGCCAACCAGCCGCCGATCATCCTGGCCGACGAGCCGACCGCGCCGCTGGACAGCGAGCGGGCGCTGGCCGTGGTGCGGATTCTCAACCGCATGGCGCAGCAGTATCGAACCGCGATCATCGTGGTCACCCACGACGAGAAGATTATCCCGACTTTCAGGCGGCTCTATCACATCCGCGACGGGCGCACCTATGAGGAAGCCGGCGAGGGGCGGGAGTTTGGTTAATCCAGATGGGTCACCCGCCGCAGGATCAGATTCTCCTTCATCGGATCGACCCGCCCGACCGTAATCGATCAGCAGCGTTCATCGCGTCAATTCCTGCCAGGCCGCGATCAAGCCGGCGGCGGCGCGGTCGATGTCCGCCTCCGAGGTCGCGACGCCGACCGAGAGCCGCACCGCGGGCGTGGGCCCGTTCGGCGATGGCGCGGATGTCGAACAACTCCAGGGTCGGGTTGGTCGGCGTCTCGAAGAACACCAGTTTCGCGCCGCCAGCGAGCAGCGCGTCCAGCCGATCCAGTTCGCCGCCGAGGGGCGGATGATTTTATCGGCCACTCGCTGGGCATAGAGTGGCGAATCGAGAGCGATGTATTGATAGATGCCCGTCAGATGTTTGATCGCTGTCTCTGTCCAATGAACGATCATTCCTTTAAACCCAAGCGAACCCGCACGGCTTTAATATCCTGTGTTCTGCCTGCTTCACTATCGCTGATTCCGGCCTCAATTGCTTGACGAACGTAGATTTCGTACATCAGATCATCCCAGGTTGCGTTGTCTGGCAACTGTTCGACCAGTTGGCGAGCACACTGTTTTACATGAGCGACGGCTGGCATAAAACCTCCTGAATTCAGATTGAAAATCATGACGGATAAAAAATTTCCGATCACTCCGGCCGCAGGTGCGGGAACAGCAACACGTCGCGGATGGACGGCGCGTCGGCGAACAGCATCACCAGCCGGTCGATGCCGATGCCCTCCCCCGCCGTCGGTGGCAAACCGTACTCCAACGCCCGGATGTAGTCGGCGTCGTAGTGCATCGCCTCGTGGTCGCCGGCCGCTTTCGCTTCGGCCTGTCGACGAAAGCGTTCGGCCTGATCCTCGGGATCGTTCAACTCGGAAAAACCGTTGGCGATCTCCCGCCCGCCGACGAACAGTTCGAAGCGGTCGGTGATCGTGGGATCGGCGTCGTTGCGCCGGGCCAGCGGCGACACCTCGGTCGGATAGGCGGTGATGAAGGTGGGATCGCGCAATTGATGCTCGACCGTCTGCTCGAAGATATCCAGTTGCACCCGGCCCAGCCCGTGTTCGGGCCGCGCGTCCACCCCCAGACCCCCGGCAATCCGCCGGGCGGATTCAAGATCGTCCAGTTCGGCGGCGGCGATGGCCGGATTGAATTGCAGGACCGCTTCCCGCACCGTCAGCCGCCGGAAGGGTTGACCGAAATCGCAGGTTTCGCCCTGATATGAGATGAGGGTCTTGCCCAGCAGGGTTTGCGCCATGCCGCGCAACAGTTCCTCGGTCAAGTCCATCAGGTCCCGGTAGTCGGCATAGGCCTGATAGAACTCCAGCATGGTGAATTCGGGGTTGTGGCGGGTGGACAGACCTTCGTTGCGGAAATTGCGGTTGATCTCGTAGACCTTTTCGAAGCCGCCCACCACCAGCCGCTTCAGGTACAGCTCGGGGGCGATGCGCAGAAACAGTTGCATGTCCAGGGCATTGTGGTGGGTGACGAACGGCCGGGCGGTCGCGCCGCCGGGAATCGGCTGCATCATCGGCGTCTCGACTTCCAGAAAGCCGCGCCGGTTGAAGAAGTCGCGAATGTGGGCGACCACGGCCGAGCGCAATTTGAAGGTGGCCCGGGTGGACTCGTTGATCATCAAATCCACGTAGCGCTGGCGGTAGCGGGTTTCCTGATCGGCCAGCCCGTGGAATTTCTCCGGCAGCGGGCGCAGCGCCTTGGTCAACAACCGCAGCGCGTCTACCTTGACCGACAGCTCGCCGGTCCTGGTCTTGAACACCGTTCCCTCGGCGCCCAGGATATCCCCCAGATCCCAGCCCTTGAACGCCTCGTATGCCTCGTCACCCAGCGCGTTCTTCTGGACGAAGATCTGGATGTCGCCCGACATGTCGCGCAGCCGGGCGAAGCTGGCCTTGCCCATGATTCGCTTGGCCAGCATCCGCCCGGCGACCCGGACTCGCCGGGGGTCGGCGTCCAGTTCGGCGCCGTCCTTACCGCCACAGGCCGCGTGCAGTTCCGCCGCCAGCGCGTCGCGGCGAAAATCGGTGGGATAGGCGTTGCCACGCTGGCGCAGCTCGGCGAGCTTATGACGACGCAGCGCAATCAGCTTGTTTTCGTCGAGGAGTTCTTCGGGAGAGTCGATCGCTTCGCTCATTAATTACTCACTTCACTTCAAACAGTCATTCAGCCAGCGCACCGGACAAGGTCGGTTGGATGATCCCAACGAGGACTACAACCCACTCTTCAAACTGGCCTCGATGAAATCGTCCAGATCGCCATCCAGCACCGCCTGGGTGTTGCCGGTTTCGACGCCGGTGCGCAAATCCTTGATGCGCGACTGATCCAGCACGTAGGAGCGGATTTGGCTGCCCCAGCCGATATCGGATTTGGTGTCTTCCACCGCCTGGGCCTTGGCGTTGCGTTTCTGCAATTCCAACTCGTACAGCTTGGCCTTGAGCTGTTTCATGGCGGTGGAACGATTCTTGTGCTGGGAACGGTCGTTCTGACACTGCACCACGATGTTGGTCGGCAGATGGGTGATGCGCACCGCCGATTCGGTGCGGTTGACGTGCTGGCCGCCGGCCCCGGAGGCGCGGTAGACATCGACGCGCAAATCGGCCGGATTGATGTCCACTTCGATATTGTCGTCCACTTCCGGCGACACGAACACAGCGGCAAAGGAGGTATGACGGCGGTTGCCGGAATCGAACGGCGATTTGCGCACCAGCCGGTGCACGCCGGTCTCGGTCCGCAGCCAACCATAGGCGTAACTGCCCTCGAAGCTGATACTGGCGCTCTTGATGCCCGCCACTTCGCCCGGCGACACTTCCAGCAGTTCGGTCTTGAAACCACGCCGCTCGCCCCAGCGCAAATACATCCGCAGCAGCATTTCCGCCCAGTCCTGCGCCTCGGTGCCACCGGAACCGGCCTGGATATCGACGAAGGCGTTGTTGGGGTCCAATTCGCCGGAGAACATGCGCTGGAACTCCAGATCGGCCACGATCCGACCATGGGTTTCCAGATCCCGAACCACCTCGACCACCGCCGCTTCGTCGCCCTCCTCGCCGGCCAGGATCAGCAGTTCGGCGACTTCGTTCAAACCCCGGTCGAGGCTCTCCAACCGGTCGACCACCGCTTCCAGTTGGGCGCGTTCCTTGCCCAGCGCCTGCGCCCGTTCCGGATTATTCCAGATATTCGGCTCCTGTAGCTCCCGATTGACCTCATCCAACCGCTCGCGCTTGGTCTCGTAGTCAAAGATACCCCCTCAGGGACGCGCAGCGCCCCCGCAAGTCGCTAATCTGGCTGAAATAGGGATTGAGTTCCTGCATGACGTCCGTCATCCGGGATAGGCAAAGGGGAGAGGATTGTAACGGCGCAACGAACGCAAGTCACCAGAACCGTAACCATTCACACCCCCCACCCCAGCCCTCCCCCACAAGGGGGGAGGGAGCCTTGCGAAACAGTCCGTTGCTAAGCTCCCCCTCCCCTCGCGGGAGGGGGGGTCAAATTCCAGAAACTCGATGCCCTGGGCGCAAACTCCCCCTCCCCTCGCGGGAGGGGGTTGGGGGGAGGGGGTGAACGGTTACGAACAATGTTTGCGCCAATGCCGTCGTTTTCCATTACTGAGAAGGCAAGCGCCGTGCGAACTTCAGGTTATGGAGGTAATTCGTCTCTGATGTGGAATAAGCGCGGTCAATCCGCCAGCGCGGCCTCGGGCGGAAGATAGTCGTAGCCCAACGCTTCGGCCACCGCCCGATAGGTCACTCGTCCGCGATGGACGTTCAGGCCAGCCCGCAGGTGCGGATCGTCCCGCAGCGCCGCAATGGTGCCTCGGTCGGCCAGTTGCAGCACGCAGGGTAACGTGGCGTTGGTGAGGGCGAAG
>JAVMKJ010000228.1:0-8974 GCA_031732855.1 Candidatus Competibacter sp. | reverse complement strand
AGGTGATTCCAGGCGGCCGGCGCCTCGAGGGTGGCGTACTGGATGGATGCGTTGAATTCGGCGCTGGGTTCGGTTTCGTGATGCAACCGTTCGAGGAGAGTTTCCAGGGAAGCGACCAGTTCCAGCCGCTGGGACCGACGGCCGGCGCTGACCTGCCGCTCGGCCAGGAACCGGGTGCGTGCCTGGGTGTAGCGTTCCCGCAGCTCGGCTGGGGCGACGGTTTCCTGATCGCGCCATTCCTGCTCCAGTTTCGGAAACCGGCCGGCGTTGGGACCGCTCTCGCCGTCCCAGGGCAGGTTTTCCATTTCGACGCACAGCCGTTCCAGATGGGCGGCGCGCGCCTGCGCGGCGACCAGGGCATCCAGCCGTTCCCGCGCCCGGCGATGCAGGCGTTTGTCGCGGTTGCGACTCTGGCGGGCGATGTGGTCGAGTAGTTCGGGATCGTGGATCCGCTCCAGAGCCGCCAGCCGTATGTCCGGGTGAGAATCCCGCAGCGCGATCTCGGCCAGCGGCGGTTCCAGGCCGATGTGTTCCAGCGCGGCCAGCCGCAGTTCCGGTTCGGCGGCATGGTTCAGCAGATACTCCGCCAGATCGGCATCCGAGCTTTGGCGCAGCCGTTCCAGCCGGCTGGCCAACGCCGGGCTGCCAGCGGCCCTGCCGGACAGCAGGGATCGGTAGCGATCCTGGGCCGCGGCCCGCACGCCCGGGTCGGCGTCCTCGCTGGCGATGGTTTGCAACAGGTCGAGATCGCCGAGACGTTCCAGCGCGGCGCGACGGAGGACCGGATCGGGATCCTGCCGGGCCATTTCGACCAGCACCGGGTCGGTGTTTTCCAGCCCCTGCAACGCCTGTTTGCGGGTTTCGGGATCGGTATGTTGCCACTTGGGCTTGAGGAAACGGCTCAGGATCATGGGGTGATCGGCGGCATGACTCAGGATGGGGCTTGGCCCCGCCGGTCGAGGTGGATTCGGGGCGGGCCGGTGATTGTGCGGACTACTTTATCATAGCAGCAACCGGGAGGTAGGCGGTTGCCGAGTCAAGCCGGCATCCACTACCGATGCTGGAGCGGAATGGAAAAGCAGGCGAGTTAGGATGTTTGCACTAGTTTTGGCTGCTAGAGTTAATTTCGTAATCAGTCAGAACGCGGGCAACAAGCCAACGGGAGAATGCCATGAGCGACGATACCGAGAAGAAAGCGCCGGAATCCGTTGCCGGACAGGTCAAGGCGGCGGTGGGCAAGGCTCAGGAGGAAACCGGCAAGCTGATGGATTCGCTGGTCAAGGAGGGTGAGAAGCTCCGCGATCAGACGTTGAAGCTGGCCGGTGATACGGTCGGGGAAATGAAGGAGCGGATGGATGAAGTCCGCGGCATGGTCGAGGGTGTCAGGACCAAGGCGACGGATACCTTGGACAATCTGGAACAGTTGTTCGAGGAACGCGTGGCGCGGGCTCTAAAGCGGCTGGGCGTGCCGACTCGCGACGATCTGAAAGGCATTGCCAACCGGCTGGAAGAGATCAACGGCCGGATCAAGGCGCTGACCAACGATCGGCAGGCGACGGTGATGACGGCGCACGCGGCGGAGAAGGACGATCTGAAAATGATCGGCGGGATCGGCCCGGTGCTGGAGGGCAAGCTCAACGCCGATGGCATTTGCACGTATCGGCGGGTCGCGGTCCTGACCGATACCGATATCGACCGCCTGGAATCGGAGGTCATTCATTTCAGCGGCCGCATCCGCCGCGACGACTGGATCGGTCAGGCGAAGGA
Source organism: Candidatus Competibacter sp. (assembly GCA_031732855.1). Lineage (GTDB taxonomy): Bacteria > Pseudomonadota > Gammaproteobacteria > Competibacterales > Competibacteraceae > JAVMKJ01. Next base: position 7,207 of record JAVMKJ010000228.1, on the reverse strand, counting down.
GTTGCACGCCAAGAAGTACGGCGAGCGGCTTTAATCAAACACGGGTGGTGGGAGAGCAGGGGCCGCCGGGGCCGCAAGGCCGGGCGGCCCCGCTTGTTTGGACCGGCTCAGGCGTTGAGGTCGGGAATAAGCTTGCTTTCCAGATGCGCGATCATGTCCTTGAGCATGAGCTTGCGCTTTTTTAGCCGCTTCAGTTCAAGCTCGTCGACCAGGGGGTCCCTGGAAAGGCGGGCGATTACATCATCCAGGTCGCGGTGCTCGACGCGCAATTCGACGAGTCGGTGTCGGTAATGTTCGATGTTGCTGGTCTCCATGGTAGGGTTCTCCGAGGAATGGCGGCCTGTCTGTCCGGCGCGGCAAGCCGCGACCGTGCAGGAACCCGACGCGCGGCGCGGACCGCGGTCATGAGCGGGGAGTCTAGTCTTCCAGCAAAAATCCGGCAAGCCGCGGACTTGGCATGGTCGGGCTGATTTCAGGTAAAGTCTCGCTCCGCGCGGGCGGTTCCCGAGGTGATGACGATGACGGCGGCGGCCAGGAAACAGCAGTTCAATTTCAACAAGCTTCAGAAGCGCCTGCGGCGAAACGTGGGCCGGGCCATCCAGGATTTCAACATGATCGAAGAAGGCGATCGGGTAATGGTCTGCTTGTCCGGCGGCAAGGATTCCTTCGCCATGCTGGATATCCTGGGTAACCTGCGGACGCGGGCGCCGGTGCGGTTCGAACTGATCGCGGTCAATCTCGACCAGAAGCAACCCGGCTTTCCGGAACACGTGCTACCGGATTATCTGCGGAGCGTCGGCATTCCTTTCCACATCATCGAGCAGGATACCTACCGCATCGTCAAGCGGGTCGTTCCCGAAGGCAAAACGACCTGCGGCTTGTGTTCGCGGCTGCGGCGCGGGATTCTCTATACCTTCGCCGCCGAGCATGGCATGACCAAGATCGCTCTGGGCCACCACCACGACGACATCCTCGAAACCCTGTTTCTGAACCTGTTCCATGGGGGGAAGCTCAAGGCCATGCCGCCGAAGTTGCTCAGCGACGACGGCCGGCATGTGGTGATTCGGCCGCTGGCCTATTGCAGGGAGAGCGATCTTGCCGCCTACGCCGCCACCCGCCAGTTCCCGATCATCCCCTGCAACCTGTGTGGCTCGCAGGACAATCTGCAACGCCAGGCGATCAAGGCGATGTTGCGGCAATGGGAGAAACAGTTTCCAGGGCGGGTCGAGAGTATCTTCGCCGCGATCCAGAACGTGGCGCCTTCGCATCTGGCCGATACCGCGTTGTTCGATTTCGCCGGGTTGGGCGCGCGCGGCGACGGCCAGGCGCCGGATTGGTTGCCCGGCGGGCGCGAGGATACGAATGAGGAGAATGAGGACGGGATGCCGTCCAGGGTGGCAAGCGCGGCGCCCGCCGGGGTTCCGGTGTCATTGCCGACCGCGCGCCTCCGGTCGTGATGCAGGGCACCCGCCGGGTGGTGTTCCCACCATCCTCGCGCTCGCGGCGGGTTTGGCGCTTTTTTCAGTTCGCTGCTATTGTTCGTTAGCTTGCAAAGTTTCGCCGGCTTCCCTTGATTTCCATACCCACCGCGGCAGCCGGCCCCAGCCACGAGGAGACACCTGAATGAAGCAGCAATTATTGGCGCTGGCCGCGGCGGTCGGTTTGGCAATGGGTGGCGGCGCCGCGCAGGCGGCCGATACCGTCAAGATCGGATTGATGGCGCCGCTGACCGGTTCCTGGGCCAGCGAGGGCCAGGGAATGAAAAAGATCGTCGAGTTGCTGGCCGAGCAGCAGAACGCCAAGGGAGGCGTTCTGGGCAAGCAGATCGAGGTGGTGACCGAGGACGACGGCGGCGATCCACGTACCGCCTCGCTGGCCGCGCAACGGCTGACCACCAAGGGCGTAGCGGCGGTGGTCGGCACATACGGCTCCGCCGTGACCGAAGCCAGCCAGAACATCTACGACGAGGCCGGCATTCCACAGATCGCCAACGGCTCCACCGCCATCCGTCTGACCGAAAAAGGACTCAAACACTTTTTCCGCACCGCGCCGCGCGACGACGAACAGGGCCGCATGGCGGCGCAGACCATCGACAAGTTGGGCTTCAAGAAGGTCGCGATCCTGCACGACAGTACTTCCTACGCCAAGGGGCTGGCCGACGAAACCCATGCCCTGCTGAAAAAGAAAGGCGTGGAGGTGGTGTTTTTCGACGCGCTGACGCCCAAGGAAAGCGACTATACCGCCATCCTGACCAAGCTGAAGGGCGCCAACCCCGATGTGGTGTTGTTCACCGGCTATTATCCCGAAGCCGGCCTGCTGTTGCGGCAGAAGAAGGGGATGAATTGGAAGGTGCCGTTCATCGGCGGCGATGGCACCAACAACGTCGATCTGGTCAAGATCGCCGGCAAGGAAGCCGCCGAGGGTTTCTATTTCCTCAGTCCCCCGCAACCGCAGGATCTGGATACGCCGGACGCCAAGGCGTTTCTAGCTGATTATCAGAAGAAATATAACGATCTGCCTCCCTCGATCTGGGCGGTGTTGGCCGGCGACGGTTTTCGGGTGGCGGTGGCCGGTATCGCGGGCGCCAAGTCCACCGACGGCGCCAAGACCGCCGAGTACCTGCACAAGAATCTCAAGAACTACCCTGGACTGAGCGGCCCGATTGCCTTCGATGCCAAGGGAGACCGCGAGGGCGAGGTATACCGGGTTTATAAGGTGGATGCCGAAGGCAAGTTTGTGATGCAGAAGCTGTAAGATAACCAGGCGGTTTCCTTCCATTGGGGGGAGCCGCCTCCACCGCGCGAATAGTGTCAGGCCATTCAGCGTTCCCTATCCCTCCTGCCTGAGTCCCGGCGATCTCATGGAAGAATTTCTCCAGCAACTCACCAATGGCCTTGCCGTGGGCGGCATCTACGCCCTGATCGCCCTGGGTTACACCATGGTCTACGGCGTGCTCAAGCTCATCAACTTTGCCCATGGCGATCTGTTCACCTACGGGGCCTATCTGGGACTCACCCTGCTGACTTCGCTGGCGCTGACCGACCGGGTGGGGTTTGCCGCGGGCGTGCTGGTGCTGGTCCTGATGGTGATGGGGCTGGTGGCGGTGCTGGGCGCGATCCTGGAACGGGCCGCCTACCGTCCCCTGCGCGAATCGCCGCGATTGTCGGCGGTGGTGTCGGCGCTGGGCGCGTCGATCTTTCTGCAAAACACCCTGATGCTGATTTATGGGGCGCGCTTTCAGGTCTATCCCGACAACATCCTGCCCGCCGCGACGCTCGATATTTTCGGTCTGTACCTGCCGCTGATGCGGGTACTGATCGTGCTGGCTTCGGTCGTCATGATGGCGGCCCTGTATCTGTTCATCCAGAAAACCCGAATCGGTACCGCCATCCGCGCGGCGGCAATCGACCAGGGCGCGGCGCGACTGATGGGCATCGACGTGAACCGGGTGATTTTGCTGGTGTTCCTGCTGGGGCCCGCGCTGGGGGGAGCCGCCGGGCTGATGGTGGGGTTGTACTACGGCCAGATCAATTTCACCATGGGTTGGGTCTACGGCATGAAGGCCTTTACCGCCGCGATTCTCGGCGGCATCGGCAACATCCCCGGCGCGATGGTGGGGGGGTTGCTGTTGGGCGTCATCGAGGCGCTGGGCGCGGCCTATGTCTCCATCGCCTGGAAGGACGCCATCGCGTTTTGCGTGCTGATTCTGATTCTCATCGTCCGGCCCACCGGGTTGCTGGGCGAGCGGGTAGCGGACAAGATATGAGCCGCTCCAGCCTGTTCGCCACCGGTTTGACCGCCGCGCTGTTGGCCGTCGCGCCGCTGTTTCTCAACGCCTATCAGGTGGACGTGCTCAACAGCATCGGCCTGTACGCACTGCTGGCGCTGAGCCTCAATCTGATTCTGGGCGAAGCCGGGCTGTTCAACATGGGCCACGCCGCCTTCTACGCGATGGGTGCCTACACCGCCGCCATTGTCAACACCCGCTACCAGATTCCGATTCTGTGGACGCTGCCTCTGAGCGGAGCGGTGGCCGGCGCGTTTGCCTTGGCGGTGGCGCGGCCCGTCGTCCATCTGCGCGGCGATTATCTGCTGATCGTCACCATCGGCGTCGGCGAAATCGTCCGCATCGCCCTGGTCAACGACGTGTTCGGCATTACCGGCGGGGCCAACGGTATTTTCGGCATCAGTCGTCCCCGGCTGTTCGGCTGGGTCATCCGCCGGCCGGAGGAGTTTTTCTATCTGATCTGGGGGTGCGTGGCGCTGACCATCTTTCTGTTCCTGCGCCTGAAGCGGTCGCGGTTCGGGCGGGCGCTCAATTACCTGCGCGAGGACGTAGTGGCGGCGGAAGGTAGCGGGATCGATACCGATTATTACAAGCTGGCTGCGTTCGGATTGGGCGCGGCCTGGGCCGGCATGGTCGGTACCCTGTTCGCCGCCAAGATGACCATCATCTCGCCCGAGTCATTCAGCTTCTGGGAGTCGGTGGTGTTGTTCATGATCGTCATCCTCGGCGGGGCGGGGAGCATCCCCGGCGTGCTGCTGGCGGCGTTCCTGGTCGTCGGTCTGCCGGAACTGTTCCGGGATTTCGCCGGCGCCCGGATGCTGGTGTTCGGGTTGGTGATGATGGTGATGATGGTGGTCCGGCCGCAGGGATTGTTGCCGGCGCGGGGGCGGTGGTTTTCGGTGGCCGCGCTGGGCAGGGATAGCGGACGATGATGGGCGGATACGGGGCGTCGCCCCTTCTGGCGTTGCACGATCTAACCAAAACCTTCGGTGGCCTGACCGCCGTCAACGAGGTGTCCTTCGAGGTCGAGGAGGGCTCGGTGGTGGGCTTGATCGGACCCAATGGTGCCGGCAAGACCACGGTGTTCAATCTGATCACCGGCAATTACCGGCCGGATCGCGGCGAAATTACGTTCGTCGGCACGCCGCTGAACGGTCTGCGCACCCACCGCATCATCATGCTGGGCATCGCCCGCACCTTTCAGAACATTCGCCTGTTCCAGCAGTTGAACGCTCTGGAGAACGTACTGGCCGGCTGTCATTACCGGATGCGCGGCGGGATTCTGGCCGCCATGCTGCGCTTGCCCTCTCAGCGGCGGGTGGAAGAGGACGCTATCGACCGGGCCCAGCGGGAGCTGGAATTCACGGGTTTGGGCGAACAGGCGTTGACGGTGGCGAAAAATCTCTCTTACGGCGATCAGCGGCGGCTGGAAATCGCCCGGGCGCTGGCGACTCAGCCGCGCCTGCTGGTCCTGGACGAACCGGCCGGCGGTATGAACGAGCAGGAAACCGAAGCGTTGATCGGGCTGATCGGGCAAATTCAGAAGCGCGGCATCACCACGTTGCTGATCGAGCACGACATGCGCCTGGTGATGCGCGCTTGCGAGAAGTTGGTCGTGCTGGAATATGGCAGCAAGATTGCCGAGGGGCCGCCGGAACAGGTGCGCCGCGATCCCCGGGTGATCGAAGCCTATCTGGGCGCCGGGGACGAGGTCTGACGCAAGCTGCTGGAGGAATCCGACCCATGATCGCAACCGCCCGCAAATTCGCGATTTATGAAGACTTGTTCGACCTGCCGGACAACGTGGTGGGCGAGATCATCCACGGTCAATTGATCGCGCATCCGCGTCCCGCGCCTAAGCATCTTGTGGCCAGTTCCGCTATCGGTGATGAACTGGTCGGTCCGTTTCAGAAAGGGCGGGGTGGTCCCGGTGGCTGGTGGATTCTGGACGAGCCGGAATTGCATCTCGGCCCACACATTTTGGTGCCGGATTTAGCTGGCTGGCGGCGGGAACGTCTGCCCGCCATGCCGGAAACCGCCTACTTCACCCTGCCGCCCGACTGGATCTGCGAAGTGCTGTCGCCCGGCACGGCCCGAACCGACCGGGCCGACAAGATGCCGATTTACGCCGAATACGGCGTGTCGTTTCTGTGGCTGATCGATCCTGCGCTTCAGACGCTCGAAGCCTTCGTGCTGCGCGATGGACACTGGCTGCTGGAGCGCGTTTACCAGGAAGACGACGAGGTGCGTGCCATACCCTTTGACGCCATCACTTTTCGGCTGGCGGATCTGTGGGCGTGAGAACGGCTCCAGCCGTCTGTCTTGGCTGGGCTTCCGGGTCGGATACGGGCGCTCATTCCCGCAGATAGCCCCAAGCGTGTAGCCGGTCGCTGTCCTCCTCGTTCCAGCGGTCGCCGATATCCTCGCGGAAGTACATGTTGGGAATCATCACATTCTTGACCCGGTTGTAGACCTGACGCTGGGCCTGTTTCATGGTGGGACCGATCCCGCAGACGATCAGTGCGACCCCCGCCGTTCCGGTCACCAGCCACTCACCGTTCACCAGCTTCACATCCTCGATGTGGATTCCTTCTCGAGAAAGTGTCTTGAACAGGATTACCGCATCCCTGGAACTGCTGTCGAAGGTCTCCTTATCCTTGAAAGGGAAGGGTGGCACCACGATCCGCACGCCGACCTGAAAGCCGCTGCGTGCTCGGAAGCGGGTGATGGAACCTTCGGCGAGCTTGTAAAGTAATTCCGCGGTCGGCAACAGCAAGCCTTCCTGCTGGATGCTGATGGTGGGATAACCGAATCGGGGAGTAAATTCCAGCGGATAGATGCCGTTGCTGTTCGCGATGCAGTTGATGTCGATGTAGCCGACGAAGCGTTCCCGCCGCAGCTTCGGTTCCATCTTTTTCAGGGTGGCGTTGAAAATCTTGTTGGGCTCGCTCCAAAACATCGCCGTACCCATTTCGCCGGTCGAGGGACCGATGTCGCCCGGAAACAGTTTCTTGTGTTCGAAGTTGACGCAAATCGGGTGGACGAACTCCGTTCCGTTAAAGAAAGCACCGGTGGCGACCTCCACGCCCATGATTCGGCGCTGGAGCTGAAATTCCTTGATCTTGTCCGCCCAGGCGCGCTTGTAGTCATCCAGCACCTGAATGACGTCGCGTCCGTCGTCCTCCTCGCCCACGAACAACAGGCGCTTGTAGTTCTGCGCCTCGCCGCTGGGCTTGATCACATAGCGGGTCGGATTGGCCTTGACGTAGGCGATGGCGTCGTCGAAGGACGTGAAGTTCTCCTGCGGGATGATGGCCACGCCAGCAGCCCGCAGTTCCTGCTGGCCAAAAGCGCGGTCGTCCTCCAGACGGTCGGTATAAGGCGTACCGCCCACCACCAGTTTGCCGCCTCGGCGTAATT
>JAVMKJ010000227.1:0-9102 GCA_031732855.1 Candidatus Competibacter sp. | reverse complement strand
CGTTGGGCGCCTGCAAGGCATGGAGCATCAGGCGGACGCCGTCCACGATGTGCTCCGCCCGCTCGCGCATCAGTCGATCGTCGCAGGTCATGTAGGGCTCGCATTCGGCGCCGTTGACCGCCAGGGTATGCACCTTGGCCTGCCGCGCCTTGCCGAGCTTGACCGCCGAAGGGAAATTCGCTCCGCCCATGCCGACGATGCCCGCCTCGCCGATCCGTGCGGCGACGTCCTCGGGCTCCAGCGCGAACGGGTCCGGCGGCGGCTCCCGCTCCAGCCATTGGTCCGCGCCGTCGCTCTCCAGCGTGATGGTCGGCAACGGCAGGCCGGATACGTGTGGCGCCGTGAAATCGCCGATGGCCGTGACCACGCCGGAGGTGGGCGCGTGCACCGAAGCTGAAACACCGCCTTGCGCCCGACCCAGCAACTCGCCCTTGCGCACGGTCTGGCCGACCTCGACCACCGGCACCGCCGGCCGGCCGGTGTGCTGTTGCAGCGGAACGTGCAACCGGGAGGGCATCGGCAGGACTTGAATCGCTTGCTCGGCGCTCAGATGCTTCTGTCCGGCCGGGTGCACGCCACCCCAGAAATCGAATAGTTTCATGAAATCAAACTCCAAGGCCCAGCGCCGGCTTGGGCCAGTACCAGTTCTTCAGGGTGGGGGCGATGGGACGCAGTTGCAGGCATTCGGTCGGGCACACGTCCACGCACAGCCCGCAGCCGATGCACGCATCCTGGATGACGCCGTGAATCTGCTTGGGCGCGCCGATAATGGCGTCGGTGGGACACCTTCCGCCGCAGTGGGCGCAGCCGATACAGGTCGCTTCGTTGACGTGCGCGAGCAGAAGCGGACCGTTGTTCGATGCGCCGTCCACCGCCACGCCCAGCTTCGCCGCCAACGTCTGGACCAGGGGCGGACCGCCCGGCGGACAGAGCGTGACCGGCGCCTTGCCGGCGGCCAGCGCTTCGGCCGCGCCATTGCAACCTGGATAACCGCACTGCCCGCAGTTCACTCCCGGCAGCAGTTGCTGGATTTCCTCGTGCAGAGGGTTGCTTTCCACTCGCAGATAACGGGCGGCAAGGCCCAGCACCCAGCCCAGCGCCAGTCCCAACAGCGTCAAACTCAACACGGCGGCGATCATCTTCGATTTGCTCCCAATGCTTGAACAACTGCCCTCACCCCCATCCCCTCTCCCAAAGGGCGAGGGGGGACACTGCTTGAACAACTGCCCTCACCCCCATTCCCTCTCCCAAAGGGCGAGGGGAGAGACATCAATTACCTCTCCCTCTGGGAGAAGGTCAGGGTGAGGGCAACTAGCGCGTCGGCAGTCCCACGAACCCCATGAACGCCAGCGCCAGCAAACCGGCGGCGATAAAGCCGATCGGCGCGCCGGCGAAAGCCTCCGGCACGCTGGCCAGCGCCAGCCGCTCGCGCAAGCCGGCGAACAACACCAGCACCAGGGTAAATCCCAGGGCGGAACCGAATCCGAACAACAGGCTTTCCATCAGGCTGTGCGGTTGCTGAATGTTCAGCAACGCCATGCCGAACACGGCGCAGTTGGTGGTGATCAACGGCAGATAGATACCCAGCACCTGATAAAGCGTGGGGCTGGCCTTGCGGACAAACATCTCGGTGAACTGCACCAGGGCGGCGATGACCAGGATGAAAGCCAGAATCCGCAGGAACTGGATATCGAGCGGGACCAGCACATAGCGCTCCAACAGCCAGCAAATCGAAACCGCCAGGGTCAACACGAAGGTGGTGGCCAGCCCCATGCCGACGGCGGAATCGACCTTGTTGGAAACCCCCATGAACGGACACAACCCCAGAAACCGGACCAGCACCACGTTGTTGACCAACGCCGTGCCCAACAGGATGAACAGGTAATCGCGCATGTCGGCCTCCACGTCGTGCACCGTTTTGGGCAGCAATCGTGCCAACGATGCCATCCTGTTTTTTTATTAATTATTTCAATATCCTACTTACAATTCCCCGCCCAGGAAGCGGTCGGAAGCCTGTAGGGTTTGCGACATTGACGCGCGGAAACCCCCGTGCGTTGTGGCAAACCCCGCATTGCGGTCGAACCGCCGGTTTAGGAGCGCGGTGGCCTGCCGGCTGCGTTTGCACGAATTATCCCATTAAGTATTTATATTTTAAGTATATTTTTCAGGATTCCGATGCGGATTCCCGGACGCGGGCCACCCAGGTGGCGGCTCTGGTCATGGTTTTGCATGGTGTCACCGAACCACTTTCTCCCCACCCGCAGCGCCGAGTACGCCCATGACTACTCAAAACGACCAGAAAACATTCGGCCGCTCTTCCAATGAAACCGATGCCGGCGAAACCTGGCCGACCGCGGAAAATCTGCCGCCCTGGGTGTTCGCCAAGATCGTGGATCAACTGACCACCGCCGTCTGCCTGACCGACACCGCCGCCAACATCCTCTACGTCAATCGCGCGTTTACCGATGTCACCGGCTATGCCGCCAGCGAAGTCATCGGCAAGAGCACCGGCATGTTGTCCGATCAATGCACCCCGCCCCGGGTCTACGAGCAGATGTGGCGTCAGATCAAGCGCGGCCAACCCTGGACGGGACTGTTGGCCAACCGCCGCAAGCGGGACACGATCTATCTGGCGGAACTCACCGTGCTGCCGGTACGCGACGAATGGGCGCAAACCGCCTATTTCCTGGGCATCTATCGCGACGTGACCGCCATGCACCACCTGGAACAGCAGGTGCATTATCAGAAGGCGCTGATCGAATCGATGGTGGACGCCGCCCCGGCGGTCATCGCCCTGCTCGACGAAAACGGGCGGGTGATTCTCGACAATCACGAATACAAGAAGCTGGTCGGCGATCTGCGGGTGCGCGAGCCCGCGGCGGAATTCCTGCGCGCCCTGCGGGAAACCTTGGGCGAGACTTTCCCGTGGGGCGCGGACACGGAACACGGCTTTCGCGACCAGGAAGTCTGTTTCGATCCGGGCGGCAAGGGACAGCCGCGCTGGTTCTCCTGCTCCGGCGTCTGGTTTCGCGAACAGGACAGCAGCGCCGCCAACTTCTTCAAACCGGTGCGGCAGACCTATCTGCTGCTGATGGCCAACGAAATCAGCGCGCTCAAGCGCCAGCAGGAAGCAGTGGGCATGAACGCCATGCGCGCCCTGCTGGCCGAACAGGAACGGGTGCGCAGCATGAGGGAGGCGCTGCAAGCCGCCATTTTTCAAATGCAGGGACCGTTGAATCTGATCGCCGCCGCCCACGACCTGCTGGAACGGCGCGGCGTGCAAGGCGACCCCGCTCTGCGCCACGCCCTGCGCCAGGCGACGACGACCGGCCAGGCGGCGCTGGAACGACTGCGGGCGCTGATTCCGGAAGTGCCGCGGGAGGCGGCGACCCCGGTCAACATCAACCAGCTGCTGCGCGAAGTGCTGGAACTGTGCAAGCAGCGCCTGCTGGCGGGGGGCACGATCGTGGACTGGAAACCGGCGCCGATTTTGCCGGCCGTCACCGCGCGGGCCAGCCGCCTGCGGAGCATGTTCAAGCAGTTGCTCGACAACGCGCTGGACGCCATGGAAGGCAACCGCCACGAACCTCGCGAACTGCGTATCGTCACCGGCGTCCGCGACCAGGCGGTGGAGGTCGTCATCGAGGACACCGGACCTGGCATACCCCCGGATTTGCACTGGCGGATTTTCGAGCCTTTCTTCACCACCAAGCGCGCGGCCACCCATACCGGTCTGGGTTTGGCGCTGGTGCAGGAGGTGGTCAACGAGCAGCGCGGCGTGATCGGTCTCGATTCGGACTACACCGCCGGCTGCCGCTGGCAGGTGTCGCTACCCATTAAATATACCGATGGCTCCTGACCGCTGGATGGAGAAAGCGATCATGGATCGCTCGGCATTACTGGAAATCGAACTGGCAACCCTGTTCGGGGTAAGCCGGATCCTCAGCCAGCCCTGCCCGCTGGACGAAACGCTCGCGCGGGTATTGCAGGTGCTGCACGATCGGGGGGAACTGCTGCACGGAATGGTCTCGCTGGTGGACCCCGACAGCGGCGCCCTGCTGGTCAGCGCGGTCCACGGCCAGCATCCGTCGCCGGACGACGAACCGGTGCGCTATCTGCCGGGCGAAGGCTTGCTGGGGATGGTTCTGGAGCGGGGGGAACAAGTGGTGCTGCCGCGCATCGCCGACGAACCGCGATTTCTCAACCGCCTGCGACTGTACGACCGGGAACTGCCATTTATCGGCGTGCCGATCCGGGCTGGAACGGGGCAATTCAGCGGCGTGCTGGCGGCGCAACCACCCTGCCGCGACCAATGGTTGCAGGAACGGGCCCGCTTTCTGGAGATGGTCGCCAATCTGATCGCCCGGAGCGTGCAAACCGCCCGCGAAGCCGAGCGGGAGCGCGGCGCGCTGACTGCCGAACGCGACAGCCTGCGGCGCGCGGTGCGCGGCCATCACGGCTTCGACAGCATGGTCGGCCACAGCCAGCCGATGCAGCGGGTGTTCGAACAGGTACGGCAGGTGGCGAAGTGGAACACCACGGTGCTGGTCCGGGGTGAATCCGGCACCGGCAAGGAATTGATCGCCAGCGCCATCCACTACAACTCGCCGCGCGCCGGCGGACCGTTGCTCAAGCTGAATTGCGCGGCGTTGCCGGACAATCTGCTGGAATCGGAGTTGTTCGGACATGAGAAGGGCGCGTTCACCGGGGCGGTCAACCAGCGCAAGGGCCGCTTCGAGCAGGCGCACGGCGGCACCTTGTTTCTGGACGAGATCGGCGACATTTCCCCGCAGTTTCAGGCCAAGCTGTTGCGGGTCTTGCAGGAAGGCGAGCTGGAACGGGTCGGCAGCAGCCAGACCCTGCGGGTCGACGTGCGCATCATCGCCGCCACCAACCGCGATCTGGAAGCGGCGGTGGAAGCGGGCGAGTTCCGCGAGGATCTGTATTACCGGCTGAACGTGATGCCGATTTTCATGCCGGCGTTGCGCGAGCGCCCGGAAGACATTCCCGACCTGGCCCGGTTCCTGGTGGGCAAGATCGCCAAGCAGCAGGGCCGGATGCTGGCGATCACCGAGAGCGCCATCCGCCTGCTGATGCGGCATCCCTGGCCCGGCAACGTGCGCGAGTTGGAGAACTGTCTGGAGCGCAGCGCGATCATGAGCGCCAACGGGGTCATCGCGCAGGACGTGATCGAACTCAGCGGCCTCAGTCCGCGCGGCGCCAGCCCGATGTTCTCCCCCACCCCGAGCAAGACCGATCTGGACGATCCCGAATTGGACGAACGGGAGCGGGTCATCGCGGCTTTGGAGCAGGCCGGCTGGGTGCAGGCCAAGGCCGCCCGGCTGCTGGGCATGACCCCGCGTCAGATTGCCTACCGCATCCAAATTCTCGACATCAAGATGCGGCGATTGTGAGGCGGGGCATCGGGCTGCCGGTGATTCCCCTTCACCAGCAATTCTCTTTTGCTGTAAATCGTAGGGTGGGTTAGGCGCGCCTTGTGAAAATTCATCCATGGAACGTCACGGTCGAGGCGCGCCGTAACCCACCGTTGCGCGATCGTTGCCGGTCTGGTGGGTTACGGCGCGCGGAACGCCCGGTGGTAATCTCGGCATGGGTAGGGGGCGCGCCTAACCCACCCTACGGCGGACGTACCTTTCAGGCCAAAATGAGAATTGCTGCCCCTTCACCCACTTCATTGCATTCACCGCCAGGTGTGGCAAGACCATTCGACCGCCTGCTTGCCCGTTTACTGGAGGTGTGGCCCGCCATGGAACAGAACGAATGGTTGATGCAACGGCCGGACGCTCGTTGAGTTCGCAAGGTGTGCTTGAGGCGGGCGAGTGGTGTCACGGCGCAGCGAAAATCCTATCGGTAATAGAAAGCCTGGCGTTCGAACAGGCGCCGGTACGCGCCATTCTGGCCGATCAGGGCATCATGAGGCCCATGCTCGACGATGCGCCCCTGGTCCAGCACGTAAATATGGTCGGCCAGGCGGACCGTGGACAGCCGGTGGCTGATCACCACGGCGGCGCGATGGCCGATCCGCTCGCGGAAGTTCTGGAACAGTTCGAACTCGGCGTTGGCGTCCAGGGCGCTGGTCGGTTCGTCGAGCACGACCACCTGGGATTGATGCAGGAACGCCCGGGCCAGCGCGATCTTCTGCCACTGGCCGACGCTGAGGTCCTGGCCGTCGTCGAACATCTTGCTCAGGCGGGTTTCGTAGCCGTGGCGCAGTTGGCGGATGAAGGCGTCCGCGCCCGCGTTTACCGCCGCCTGTTCGATACCGGGCGCGTCGGCTGGCAAGCGGATATCGCCGAAGCGGATGTTATCGCGCACCGTCATCGCGTAATGGGCGTAATCCTGAAAAATCACGCTGAACACGCGGCGATAGTCGTCCACCCGGAACTGGCGGATGTCGATGTCGTCGAGGGTGATGCGCCCGGCGCTGGGATCGTACAGCCGGCACAATACCTTGATCAGCGAGGTCTTGCCCGAACCGTTGGCCCCCACCAGCGCCACCACCTGGCCGGGCGCGATGCGTAGCGAGATGTCGCGCAGCGCCCAGTCGGAGGCATTGGGGTATTGGAAGCTGATCTGATCGAGTTGGATGCCCTGGATCATGGGGCGGGGAATGGGGGCCGGGGTCGGCGGGTCGGCAATGATCGGCCGGATGTCGAGAAATTCGAACAACTGGCCGATGTACAGATGGTCTTCGTAGAACTGGGAGACGTTGCCCAGCAACGCCTGCACCAGGCCCTGGGCGCGCTGGAACACCATCAGGAACAGCACCAGGTCGCCCACCGTGGTGCGCCCTTCGGCGGCTTGCAGCGCCAGATAGGCCAGCGAGGCGAAGAACGCCAGCGTGCCGGCGACCGCCATCACCAGTTCGGTCAGGCTGCGCCGCTGGCTGATGCGGAGCCGCTCGCGCCGGATCAGCGCCCGCAGCGTGGCGTACAGCTCGCGCAGGTAGTCGCCCAGTTGGTTGAGGCGCAGTTCCTTGGCGTGAAAGTCGGAGGTCATCAGCCAGTCCACATAGGCGGCCTGCCGCTCCAACTGGGTACGCCGCCGCTGCCACTCGTACAGCACCCGGGTGAAGTATAGTCGCGCCAGCAACCCCGGGATCACCGCCAGCAGCAGCACGGGCAGCAGCAGCCAGTGGATGGACAGGATCAGGCCGGCGATGGCCAGCAGCATCACGGCGTTTTTCGCCAGTTGCAGCAGGTTGCCGATCACCCGGGCCGGTCGGGTATTGCCGGCCTGCCGCGCCCGCAGGAGCGTGTCGAAGTAGCGAGGACTCTCGTAGAACCCCAGATCGGCGGCGACGGCGGCGGCGTGGATGCGATTGTCCACGTGGTCGGCCACGATCTGCCCCTGGATTTCGTCGGCCAGCGTGGCGGCGGCCCGCGTCGCCAGGTGGGCCAGGGTGAACCCGCCGGCCAGGGCGACGTAAAACAGCAGGGCGTGGAGGTCGCCGCCGGGGTGGTCCACCAGCGAGGCAAACGAGGCGCCGGTGACCACGTCCACCAGGCGTTTGGTCAGGTACAGCACCGCCAGGCTGAAGGCGACTTCGGCCAGAATCAGCCCGGCGCTGATGACGGTCCATTGGGGCGCGCTGGCCCAGAGCAGGGGGAGAACGCGGCGCAGGCTGGCGGCAGGCGCGAGGAGTTGGGTGAGGGTGATCAACGGGGCGGCTCTTGCGGGGTCGGTTTTAGAACCTGTACAAAAACTCCCCTCTCCCTCTGGGAGAGGGGTTGGGGGTGAGGGCGTTTTTTCAACGACTTAGCTCACCAGAGGCTGTACAAGAACGCCTCTTAAGCGGTAAGGGGGTTGGGGAGAGGGGGCGAACGCTGGCGTCTTGTCCTTTCGGTGGGTTTGGCGAATAATCCACGCTGGGAATTGAATCAGGAATCGAACCATGTTGCAACTCAATATCCACGAAGCCAAAACCCACTTGTCCCGTTACCTGCCGGCATTGGAGCGAGGCGAGACGATTCTCTTGTGCAAACGCAACGTGCCGATTGCCGAAATTCGCCCGCTGCCGAAAACGCCCGCCCAACCACGCCCGCTGGGCCTGGCCGCCGACCGGGGCATCGAATTACCGCCGGAGTTCTTCGAGCCGCTGCCCGCGGAGTTGTTGGCGGCCTTCAATGGAAGGGGTGAATGAATATTCTGCTCGATACGTGCGTCTTTCTGTGGATCGTGCGCGATTCTCCGCAACTGTCGGCGACCGCCCGCACCCTG
The DNA here is from genome assembly GCA_031732855.1 of Candidatus Competibacter sp. Lineage (GTDB taxonomy): Bacteria > Pseudomonadota > Gammaproteobacteria > Competibacterales > Competibacteraceae > JAVMKJ01. The sequence goes on along the minus strand of JAVMKJ010000227.1, from coordinate 861 downwards.
TTCAGCGCTCCTCACCATACCGTCTATCTGAGCGCCGTATCCGCCTGGGAGATCGCCGTCAAGCACGGCCTGGGGCGGCTGCCTCTGGCTGACCCCCCGCACGACTATATTCCCAGGGAACGGGCCAAACACGGGATCGCCGCGCTCGATCTCACCGAGGCGGCCGTTCTGGAGTTACGGCGGCTGCCACCCCACCATCAGGACCCCTTCGATCGGATGCTGATCTGCCAGGCGATCGCGCATAGCCTGACGCTGTTGACGCCGGATGACCACATCCAGGCTTATCCGGTTCGGACCGCCTGGTAGCTGGCTCGTGGGCGATGGGCGGGCATGGGTGCGGGGGTGGCTTGGGTGGGCGCCGGTTTCAGCCGGGGCGCCGGCCCGCGAAACGGAATGATCGAAACGGCGGCGCGGGCGGCAGCCAGGGTCAGCAGGGCTTCGAGCCGCACCATCCGGTCGCGTCAGGATCCGGGGCGCGGCTTGGCGCGGAGGTCGGGCGGGGGTTGTTCGGCATCCGCGCCACCGGCGATTCCGCCCAGATTCTCAACCCGCCCGACTTTACCCTGCGCTACTGGTGAGGAGGGATGGTCCACCTCCCTGAGGTCGGCAACCCCTGATGTTCAAACTGAGAAGCTGTCTAACAACTGAATATTATTAAATCAATAACTTATACCAATTACCAATATATTTTACTTTTTTAGTGCGGATAGAATAAAATCGAAGCTGGTTAAAGAAGCCACTTGACTTGGGAGAATTGATTGGACGATTTCATCAACTTTCTCACGCAATTCATCCAATGTTTTCAAATTGGCTCAATATGGATTCCAGTCAGTTCGGTGCGTTATGCGACCAGCAATGTTA
>JAVMKJ010000226.1:0-9106 GCA_031732855.1 Candidatus Competibacter sp. | reverse complement strand
AGAGTCATCTTTCGGATCCGTGGCAGTTCCATTGCCGCCGTCAGGAGCAGGGAGTCTTCCACCGACCGTAGCGGCTGTTCCCACCCCTCCGGCGAGCGTCGTTCCTCGACACCCGTCAAACAATCATGGGGCTATTCCGACCCCGCGGTGCGGATTGCACGGTCGGAAATTATAGCTGACAAACGACTTTCCAACCTGAACGCGGTGCGGGTTAAGGCGGCGTGTCGGCCGCCACCAAGGCGCGAGTATGCCGGGCGATCATCAGTTCCTCGTTGGTGGGAATGACCCAGACTGGAACCCGACTGTCCGCCGTACTGATGCGCGGGCCACCGGCCGCATTGGCGGCCGGATCGAGTTCCACCCCGAGCCAGGCAGCGGCGGCACAGACCCGCTCCCGGATCGGCGCGGCGTGCTCGCCGATGCCGGCGGTGAACACGATGGCATCGAGTCCGCCCAGCGCGGCGGCGAGCGAGCCCAGCTCCCGGCCGATGCGGTAGACGAACAACTCCACCGCGAATTTCGCCCGTGCGTCGTCGGAACCGAGAAGGGTACGCATGTCGCTGGAAAGGCCGGAGAGACCGAGCAGCCCTGACTGCTGGTAAATCAGCTTTTCGATGGTGCGGGCGTCCATCTTCATTTCGTCCATCAGATACAGCATCACTCCCGGATCGAGATTGCCGCAGCGGGTGCCCATGGGCAATCCGTCCACAGCGGTGAAACCCATGGTGCTGGTCACGCTGTGCCCGGCGTGGATGGCGCACATGCTGGAACCGTTGCCCAGATGCAGCACCACGGTGCGACCCTGTGCGGCGCGGGGGTCGACCTGGGGCAGGACGGCGGCGATGTATTCATAGGAAATGCCATGGAAGCCGTAGCGGCGCACGCCCCGGTCGGTGATCTCGGGCGGTAGCGCAAACGCTTGGGCCACTTCCGGCTGGCCGCGATGAAAAGCGGTGTCGAAGCAGGCCACCTGGGGCAGGTCGGGTTGATAGGCGAACAACGCACGGATCGGCGCCAGATTGTGGGGTTGATGCAGCGGCGCGAGCGGGATGAACTGTTCCAGTTCGCTCACCAGGTCCGGGGTAAGCCGCACCGGCGCTGAATATTTCAGCCCACCGTGAACCACCCGATGGCCGACGGCGGCCAGCCGGTGCTCGCCGAGTTGCTCGCGCAGAAATCCGGCCAGATGTCTGAGGCCGCCGTCATGACCCAGCGCCTCCCCCGGTGCCCAGCGCTGCTCGCCGAGCACCACCCCGGCCGCATCCCTTGCGATGAAGTGGGACTCCGTGTACAGACCCTCCAGTTGCCCCCCCAGGAATAAATCCAGCGCCCCGTCCCGGGCCAGGAACAGGGAAAATTTGATGCTGGAGGAACCCGCATTGAGAACCAGAATGGCGTCGCTCATAACGCGACCGCCTTGCCGGCGCTTTGCCGCCGGGCCTGGGCGACCAGCGCGGCCACCGCGCAGGAGGCCAGCCGGGTCGTCACCGAATCGGCGCGGCTGGTGAGAATGATCGGTACCCGGGCGCCGAGCACGATGCCGGCGGCGTCGGCGTCAGCCATGAAACTCAGGCTCTTGGCCAGCATGTTGCCTGCTTCCAGGTCGGGCACCACCAGGATGTCGGCCAACCCTGCCACCGGCGATTCGATGTGTTTGATCTGGGCGGCGGTGAGATTGATCGCGTTGTCGAGCGCCAGCGGGCCGTCCAGGATGCCGCCGGTGATTTGGCCCCGGTCGGCCATCTTGCACAGAGCGGCGGCTTCCACCGTGGACTGGATCTTGGGATTGACCGTCTCCATGGCCGACAGGATTGCCACTTTGGGTTGGTGGAATCCCAGAGCGTGAGCCAGATCGATGGCATTCTGGATGATGTGCTGCTTGTCTTCCAGCGTCGGGAAGATGTTGATCGCCGCGTCGGTGACGATGATGGCCCGGTCCAGACTGGGCACGTCCATGATGAAGGCGTGGCTGATGCGCCGCTCGGTGCGCAGGCCGGTCGCGGTTCGCACCACCGCGCCCATCAATTCGTCGGTGTGCAGGCTGCCCTTCATCAGCATTTCGGTCTTGCCTTCGCGGGCCAGTTGCACCGCCAGATCGGCGGCGGCATGGCTGTGCGGTGCGTCCACGATCTCGTAGCCGGACAGGTCGAGCTGGAATTGTGTCGCTGTGGCTTCGATTCTGGCTTTTGGCCCCACCAGGATCGGCTGCAGGATGCCCAGCTCGGCGGCCTCCACCGCGCCCTTGAGCGAGGTTTCGTCGCAGGGATGGGCGACGGCGGTCGGCACCGGGGTCAGGGCTTTGCAGCGGGCGATCAGTTGTTCGTATTTCTCGTGCTTGCGTTCCATAGAATACGATCCTCTTCAGTATGGATTGGCCGGAACCTTTCGCTCCCCTCGCCCTTTGGGAGAGGGGTCGGGGGTGAGGGTCTCAAGCGGCCTGGAACAGCGTCTCGATCCGGGCCAGCCGCTCGGCCCGTTCGCCGGTGACTTCACCGGCGGCCGAGGCGACCGCACGGATCGCCGCCAGGATTTCGGTCCGGGCGGCCGCATCGGCGGGCAGCATCCTGGGAATCGCGGCCAGCGCTTCATCGCGGTCGAGCAGCAAGGCAAAGAACTGTTCGCGCAGCACCTGCTTGAATTCCGCCAGCGTCATCGTCGTGTGACCGGCGCGGATCTGGCGCAGCTCGTTAAACGCCCGTTCGTCCACGCCCTGTCCGGCCATGCCGATGTAGACCAGGCTGCGAATCGCCGCTTCGGGCAAGCCACCCTCCGCGACGCGGGCCTTGAGTTCGGCGATGCGCTGCTGGATGAAGGCAATCCGCTCCGGTTCGACGCCAGGGTGGCGGCGTGGGGGCTCGTCCGAGGCCCGCAGTCCGACCAGCGCTTGCAGCAACGACGAGCTGTAGATCGCCAAGAAGATTTGCTCCATGCTGCGATCCCGCAGATCGCGATAGCCGTCCAGGGCAGCGATGATTCCGTCCGAGATCATGGCCTGCACCTGGAGCAGGGGATTGTCGGGCGAAACGGGCTGGCGCTGCCCGCGCACCTGCTCGGCGAGTTGGGCGATTTGCCGCATCAGCGGGTTGCGGTCCGAGAACAGTTCAAAGGGCAGTTCGGACGGATTCAGCTTGTGCAGCCATTCGGCGGTCTGGGCGTTGGCAAACGCCTGGACGAAAGGCTGGAACAGGGTCCGATACAGGCCGAGATTGATTTCCGACACCCGCTGCGCGGCGGCGAAGCGACGCTCGTTGTCGGGGCTGGGCTGGACGATGGCGCGGACGTCGTCCAGAGTGCGCGGTTCGAAGCGCACGATCCAGTCGCCGCTGACCAAATCCAGATTGGCCGCGTCGGCGGTCTTGGGGGTCATCACCGCCTCGTACAAGCCGGGCGGCAACACGTCGATCAGGTCGATATTGGAGGCGAACTCCTGATGCTCCTTTTTGGCGATCCCGCCGGAAACGAAGATACCGAGATGGCCGATGCTTTCATGGATGGCGTAGACGATGGTCTGCGCGCAGGCGCGGATGTCGTCGTCCTTTTCATAGAGATCGACGATCCAGCCCAGCGCCTGCTGCGGCGGGGTGATGTTGTCGCCCTTGGAGCAGAAGCAGACGATGGGGGAGCGGATGTTGCGCAGGTCGATCCGCACCCCGTCGCTGGTGACGATTTCGGCGGTGGCGAGTCGATTGCCGACGAACAGTTGATCGACGATCCACTGCATCTCCTCGGCGTTGAGGTTGACGTGGCCGCCCCACCATTTCTCGAATTCGAGAAAGCGCGGCCCTTCGGTGTCCACTTTGGACCAGAGGTCGTAGTTCTTGGTCCACAGCGTGTTGGCGGGATTGAGGTTTTCAAAGTTTTCGACCAGATAGGCGCCATCGAACTTGCCTTTGCCCAAATCGCTGGTGAGGGCGGTGAGCCAACTGCCACCCAGCACGCCGCCGGTGTAGCGCATCGGGTTCTGGCCCTCCACGCCGGCCCAGTAGGACAGCGGCGAGCCGGGGATGATGATCGGGCCGAACAGTTCCGGGCGGGTCGCGGCCACCATCATCACCGCCCAGCCGGCCTGGCAGTTGCCGATGACGCAGGGCTTGCCGTCGGCGTCGGGGTGCAGGGCGATGACCTTCTCCAGGAACACCGCTTCGGCCCGCATGATGTCTTCGATGGTCTGGCCCGGCATCGGGTCGGGGGTGAAGCCGACGAAGTAACAGGGATGGCCGGCGCGCATCGCCACGCCCAGTTCGCTGTCGGCCTTGAAGCCGCCGATGCCCGGTCCGTGACCGGCGCGTGGATCGACCACCACGAACGGGCGCTTCCGCGGGTCGATCGCGACGCCTGCCGGCGCTTGGACCCGCACCAGCCCGTAATTGACCGGCCGGTCGAAGGTCCGACCGTCCAGCACCAGTTCGGCATCGAAGCTCAGCACGTTGGGAACCGCCTTCGCCTTCTGCGCGTAGTATTGATCGCTGCGCTGGCGCAATACGTCCCAGAACAGAATGGTGCGCTGCCAGCCATCGACCCAGTAATCCACCGCCTGTTGGGCCAGGGCGGGCAGGGCTTGTGGAGTGGTGAGCGTGGCGAGGGATTGGGATGGTTCGGTCATCGGGTAAACTCCTCGGATCAATATGATTATTGGGTTGATTTTCCTGGTGAAACGCGTTTCGGTTTGCCTTATTCAGACCCGAAAGCATTATGGCCGTTTCGCGCCTGCCGGGCGAATTCAAGACCCTGGATTTCAGCAATCGTCCGGAAACCCAGCGAGGGCGGCTCGGCTGCCATTTCCATCAGTTCCATGAGGTGGGTAAAGCGCTTTGAACGCAGCATGGATCGCAGATTATCTTCCGTATCCCATGACTCAGTGTAATAGAGACGTCGGGGATCGTTGCTGTCTGTCAATACATGGGCTTCCAGACAGCCGCGTTCCAACCCGGCCAGACGCGCCAGCGCTTGCAGGGCGGCGACCAGCGACTGAGATCGCCGCGAATGGGCTCGGAGACAAAGGTGCAGTTCGATCATGCGCGCGATCGAAGCAGACTCCGTGCCAGTCGGATCAAAATGCGATTTTGAAATCATAAGGCTATTTAAAATAATGCTTTATGTTAGTTTGCCGAGAGTTGGAGATATTCCGGGAACGAAAGAATCATCCGAAATATCGTGGAACACCGAAATATCGGAGTCTGGCGAGGTGGCCGGCGGCGCAGGCCGAGCCTGGCCATGCGGCTTTCTACTTCGCGCCGCCATCCTTCGCCAACACCTTCGGGTTGCCGGGCGTACCGCCGAGGCGTACCGCCGAGTTCCGGGACCACCGACTGGAACCTTTTAGCCGATTCTCAGAAACCGCTTTGAATCGGTGGCGATCACGCACTAAGATTTACTTTAACTTCATGTTAAACATAAATCGGTGAGGTCACCCCCGTGAATACCATTTCCATGCTCGAATTGCGCCGGGATGCCGAGCGTATCGTGCACCGGATCCAGGCGGGAGAGCGCCTGGTGCTGACCTACCGGGGCAAACCGGTCGCACGCATCGAACCCGTTTCGGACGCCACGGCGGACGCGGACGATCCTTTCTATTCCTTGGATTGCCTGGCCGATACCGAGGGGAGCACTCTGAGCAACCAGGAAATGGATGAAATTCTGTATGGCCGGTGACCTGTTCGTGGACACCAGCGGTTTTTACGCCCTGCTGGTCGGGCAAGACGACCAGCATGCAGCCGCTGGCCAAGTTCTGCGTCAGGCCGCCGAACAGCGACGCCGCTTCATTACCACTGACTACGTGCTCGACGAAACTCTCACCCTGTTGAAGGCGCGCGGTCACCGGAGACCGATCGAACAGTTTGTTGACCGCGTGCTGAATTCGAAGGCCTGCCGGATCGAGTGGACCGATTCGGCGCGATTTGCAGCGACCGTCGTCTTTTTCCTCAAGCGGCTCGATCAAGAGTGGTCGTTTACGGACTGCTTGAGTTTTCGGATCATGACCGAACTACGCCTGCGCGAGGCGTTGACGAAAGACGCGCATTTCGAGGCCGCCGGTTTTGTGGCGTTGTTGAAGGATTGCCATGCCCCAGACTGCAACCGACACCGCCGATAATGCACTGCGATTTCCGCAGTCTGCTCCGCGTGTAAGCGCTGCTCCGCAGGCAAAATCAGTTCGGTCGTTTTCTCAACCCGCACCCTGAACCGGTCCAGTGACCGGAGATAAGCAGCCATGTGGCTCAGCGCGTCCCATGCCTTGGGTTCAACTCCTTTGGGGGCGGGGGTGGCGGCGGGTGGGGGTGGCGTGCTCGAAAGGGCGGGCTGCTCGGTGGCGTTAGCGGCGCTGGTGGTGGTGGGAGGGCTGGCGCATCCGGTCAACGCCAGGGCCGGAAGCAGGATCACCGTCAACAGCAAATGGATTTTCATGTGGTTTGTCCCTCTTATAGGCCGTCATGGCTGGGCCTTACAGATAGGGATACGCGCCGTGATTCGGGAGTAGTAAGGGTGGGAATCAGGAAGATTGCATGCCATCCGGATCCAATGCGGCCTGGATTAATAAAGCTATTTAAAATAATAAGGTATGTGAAATTACCAAGGGCAGAGACCATTCGGGGGATGAAAAATGATCCGAAATGTCGTGGAAAATCCGAAATATCGGATTCTGATTAGCGAGGGTGGCGGTGCAGACCGAGCTTGGCTATCCGGCTTTCGAGCGTGGTGGGGGGAAGACCGAGGATTTCCGCCGCGCCGCCCGCCCCCCGGATGCGCCAATGAGTGGATTCCAATACCCGCTGGATGTGTTCGCGCTCGACCTCTGCCAAGGTGGCAAGATCCCGCGATACCGGGACAGAAACAGCGCCCGGCGGGTCGATCCGGAGCGTGGGGCCGCTCGCCAGAATCATCGCCCGCTCGATGGCGTTGCGCAATTCGCGCACGTTGCCGGGCCAATCATATCGTTGCAACGCCCGCAAGCTGGCTTTGGCGACAGCCTCGACCGGCTTGCCCATGGCCTTCGAGAACTCTTCCACGAAAGCCCATACCAGCAACGGAATGTCCTCGCGCCGCTCGCGCAACGGCGGCGCCGTGATCGGAAACACGTTGAGACGATAATACAAATCTTCCCGAAACCGGCCGTCGGCGACCGCCTTGGCCAACTCCTGGTTGGTGGCGGCGATGATCCGAACGTCCACCTTGATCAGCTTTGGACTGCCCAGGCGCTGGATCTCCTTTTCCTGCAACACCCGGAGCAGCTTGGTCTGGGACTCGGGCGGCAGTTCGCTGATTTCGTCGAGGAAGATGGTCGAACCATCGGCCATCTCGAAGCGGCCGATCTGGCGGGCCAGCGCGCCGGTGTAGGCGCCCTTCTCGCGCCCGAACAATTCGCTCTCGATCAGCGCCGCTGGTATCGCCGCGCAATTCACCCGCACCATGGCACGGTCGCGGCGGGGGCTCAGTTCGTGGATCGCCGTCGCGAAGAGTTCCTTGCCGGTCCCGGTTTCGCCCAGCAGCAGCACCGAGGAATGGGTGGGAGCCACCTGTTCCACCTGTGCCAGCACCCGAAGGATGGCCGGGCTTTGGCCCACGATGCGGCCATGGCCCTGACTGGCCTTCACTTCCTGTTGGAGATAGAGATTTTCCTGCTGGAGTTGCGCCTGCAAGCGCCGCACTTCCTCCAAGGCGTTCTGGAGACGCGCTTCATTGTCCCGGCGTTCGGTGATGTCGAGAGACGCACCCACCATCCGCGCTGGCTGACCGCCCGCGTCCAGGTGGCAGAAACCGACGACATCGAGCCAGCGGACAGTGCCATCGGGATGCACGACCCGGTATTCCTCGTGGAACTCGCCGCCGTGGCGGAAGGCGTTGCGTATCGCATCGTCCACCCGGCTTCGGTCCTCCGGATGCACGCAGATCATAAGCTGCTGGAAGTTTGCAGGCTCGTCGAGTTGGAGGCCGTACAGGGCGCGCGCCCGATCCGAGGCCCAGATGTCGTCGCGGGGAATATCCCAGTCCCACAGGCCGAAATTGGCCGCCGCCGCCGCCAGGCGCATGCGTTCCTCGCTGTCCCGTAGCGCCCGGTCGGCATCCTGGCGGGCCAGGGCGTTGGCGAACACGTCGGCGATCAGGCGCATCCCGCGCACCACGGGCTCCGGCCACTCGCGCTCGCCGTGCGCCAGACTGCAACCGAGCGCGCCGATGACGCGACCACCGATGATGAGTGGAACGACCATGCCCGACAGGATTTGGCGGCTCGCAAACAGTTTCCGGTCCTGCTCACCCTCCTCGGGCAAGTCAGCCAGGCGAGCCATTACCAAAGGTTGGCCGCTCAACAGCGTCCGGGACAGTAACGGTGCTACCGTGTCCAGGGAGGGGATCAGGGGGAACGCTTCGATCCCGGGCAAGGCGAATGAATGGGTTACGACGAAATCCCGGCTGTCCTCGGTCAGGCGCCCCAGCGTCGCCCGGTCGGCCTGCAACGCCTCGACGAGGCAGCGCAGGGCATTCTCGATAGCCTGGTCCACCCGGTCGGGGGGGAGATTGACGAAACGCGCCGAGAGTTCGGCCAGCAGGGTTTCAAAACGCAACCGGTCTTCGAGTTTGGCCTGGATGTCGGCGTTGAAAGCATTCATGTCATTCGGGCGCCATGGCGGTTTTCGCTCTCAGAAAGAGGGGGAGTGGGAAGAGGGGGGCGTGAATGGTTAGGCTGGAAAAAGGCAACGGATCGAGCACGGCCCGGACTACGAAGGCAACGGCAAGGTGATGGCCAGCGTCAGGCAGACCACGCGACAGTACGAGGACATGGGTTATACCAGGCTGGTCGAACAGGGCGATCCACCGGTCTACGCCATGCTGCAACGCGGCCACCGGGATTCGGTACGTTTGCCGTTGCGTTCTCCCAGGATCAAACAGCATGGGGTCGAAAGATCACGTCCTTGGCCGAGGGTGGAGTTTCACTCGTGGGCCTGCGGCGCATTACCCTTGAGCCGGTAGACGAGCCCGGTCTTGGTCGTACCGAGCGACAGCCAGTCGCGCCCGGATTGTTGCAGCGCGATGAAGAACTGCCGGCAGCGCTCGATCGCCTTCTCGTGCAGTTCGTCCCGGCGCTTGAACTTGGCCTGGAACGCGAACTCGC
>JAVMKJ010000225.1:0-47454 GCA_031732855.1 Candidatus Competibacter sp. | reverse complement strand
CCAAGCGGTCGTTCGCGTCCAGTCCCAGCAGGTGATCGAAACGATGCACCGGCACTCCGGTGCGAGCCTGCAACAACTCGGCGGCGGGGTAGAGCGAAGGGCCGATCGCCAGGGTGGCGGCGGCATCGCCCAGGGTGGCGAAGGCGGACAGCGGCGTGCCGCCGATGGTCACCGGCGAGAAATCCTCGGCGTCGAGATGACCGTCCAGCGAATCCGAGAGATCGGGAATCAATATCGGATGTAGTCCGAAGCGTTCGATCAGTTCGCGCAGCGCTTCCAGGTCGCCGGGGGTCAGCAACGAGCCGCACAGCACGTTGATCTGGCGGGAACGGCATTGAATTTTCCCCTCCTTGGCCAGGGAGGGATGGCGCTCGGCGCCGGGGTGGTTCGACTGCGCCGCTGGAACCCATTCGGCGATCATGGCCTCCACCGCCGCGGCGAACCCGCTTTCCAGACAGCCGCTGAAATCCGGGGTGTTGACCGGCACGATCCGCACGTTCTGAAATTCGGGATACCGGGCGCGGAACACCTTCAGGACCCGGTGAATATCGGTGCCTTGCGCTTCCGACAGGCCCGTGGTCAGAAGACCGATGGCGGCCGGCCGGTTTTTCTCGGCGATGGTTTTCAGCGCCGCGATGAGGTTGTCGTCCGCGCCCATGATGCTACTGATTTGATCCATCGCGGTGCTTTGCAACGGAATCGGTTCGCGGAAATGCCGGACCAGAAACACCTTGGCGAAGGCGGTGCAACCTTGGGCGCCGTGCAGCAACGGCATGGCGCGATTGAGGCCGAGCACGGCCAGACTGGCGCCGAGCGGCTGGCTGGTTTTCAGGGGACTGACCGCCAGTGGTTTGGTGCGACCCACGATTTCAGCCATGACGAACCTCCAATCTACCCTCACCCCCAGCCCCTCTCCCAGTGGGCGAGGGGAGCAGATGCCAAGGCGCGGGCCGCCGCACCGCTTCCCAGACCGGATTTTCCAGGGCGCGGGTCAACTGCCGCGCCAGGGTCAACATGCCCTGGTAGCCGGCGTAACCGTGCTCGCGCTCCTGGTTCACGTCCAGGAACGGCCGCCGCGCCTTGAGGGCGGTATATTGATTGCGGCCACCGGCGATCAAAATATCGGCCTGATACTCGTGGGCCAGATTCAACAATTGCCGGGCGTTGCCGTCTTCGATCATCTTGGCGTCCTCGCCCATCAGCGCCTTGATCCGCTCCTTGTCTTCCTCGGTCGATTTTTTGGTGCCGGTCGCGACGACGTGGATGCCCAAATCCTGCAAGGCGGCGACGATGGACCAGGACTTGACGCCGCCGGTGTAGAGCAACGCCCGCTTGCCGCGCAACCGCTCGCGCCAGGGCGCCAGTTCCACCGCCAGTCGGCTTTCCTCGCGGGCGATCAGGGCTTCGGTACGCGCGCTGAGTTCGGCATCGTCGAGCAGGCGGGCGAAGTCGCGCAGGGCGCTGGATACGTCGCCGATGCCGTAGAAACTGCCCTCGAACCAGGGCGTGCCGTAACGTTCCTCGAGTTTGCGGGCGACGTTGAGCATGGCGCGGGAACAGACCACCATGGTGGCCTGGGCCCGGTGCATGGTCTGCACGTCGCGAAAGCGGGCGTCGCCGGACAGGGCGCACAGCACCCGCAGGCCCAGTTCGTCGAACAGCGGCAGGGTGTGCCACAGTTCCCCGGCGATGTTGTATTCGCCGATCAGATTGATGTCGCGGACGCGCAGGTTGGGGCGGGCGGGGTCCGTCGGCGGCGGTTCCGGCTCGCGCCGGCCGATCACATACTTGACCATCGCTTCCCCGGCCAATCGATTGCCGAGATTTTTGTTGCCGTAGAACCCGGCGGCGTCCACCGGAATCACCGGCACGCCCCAGCGTTGCGCCGCCGCCTTGCACACCGCCTCCAGATCGTCGCCGATCAGGGCGGTGACGCAGGTGCTGTAGACGAACACCGCCGCCGGAGAATAACGGTCGATGGCCTGCTTGATCGCGTGAAACAGTCGTTTCTCGCCGCGCCCCATGATTACGTCCTGCTCGCTCAAATCGGTGGTCATACCGATCTTGAACAGGGTCGGACCGCTGGAACGGGTGCCGCGATTATCCCAGGAACTGCCGGCGCAACCGCTCGGGCCATGTACGATGTGGGCGACATCGGCGATGGGCAACAGAGCGATCTGCGCGCCGTCGAAGGTGCAACCGCCGGCGGTGGCGCCGGGCGTGGGCCGCGCGCAACCGGATTTGCTCTTCAGGTTGTGGGCGCAGGCCGGCTCGTTCAGCAATGCGGCGAGCTCGCTGGTTTTCATCGCGGTGTTCTCTCAATCGTTGTCCCCCCTCTCCGGTCAAAGGTGAGGGGGCCAGAGGGTAGGGCGGATTAGCGCAGCGTAATCCGCCGAGCGGGCGTCCGATTCATGGGTTTCATGCGGCGGATTACGGCGCGAGCGCCTAATCCGCCCTACATGCCCCCCTCATTCCTCTCGATCTTTACCCCGCCACCATCTCGCCCAGCAGTTCGGGCTTGACCAATTCGAGCCACTCTTCGAGGCGTTCCTCCGTCAAGTCCGCCTGGTTGTCCTGATCGAGCACCAGGCCGACGAACTCGCCGTCGCGGAACGCCTTGGATTTGGTGAACTCATAACCCTCCGCCGACCAGTTTCCGACCAGTCGTGCGCCCAGCTTCTTGAGCTTCTTGTACAGAATCCCCAGCGCATCGACGAATTCGTCGGGATAGCCGACCTGATCGCCCAGGCCGTACAGGGCGACGGTTTTGCCGTTCAGATCCACGCTTTCCAGGATCGGGAGAAATTCGGTCAGGGATTCGGGCAGTTCGCCGTCGCCCAGAGTCGGGGTGCCCAAAATCAAGGCGTCGCAAGCGGTCAGGTTTTCCGCCGTGGCGCCCTTGACATTGAACAGATCGACTTCGCCCTCGTCGAACTGCTTTTTGATCATCTTGGCGACTTTGCGGGTGTTGCCGGTGTCGGTGGCGTAGAACAAACCAATCTTGGCCATGATGATTACTCCGTTGGTTGATTCAATCGGTTGCCTCGAATTCGGCGGTAACCGGGGCGGCGATGATCCTGGCCAGCCAGGGCGGCGGCCGGTGAGCCAGCACTTCCCGGAGCGCGTCCAGCTCTTCGCGGACCGGGCAGGCCTGGGTACGCATGAGCGGATGCACCCCGCGATGCACCACCCGCGCGGCGGCGGGTCCACCGATGGAGAGCACGTATAGCAGATGGCAATCGCTGATCAGGTTGACCCGTTGCATGATGTTTGCCTCGCCCCGCGACGGACCGGCTGGAACCGGCGCATCGCGCAGCGCGACCAGCCGTGCCTCGCGCCCGGTAACCTGGTAAATCAGGAATCCGAGGCAGGAGCCGAAATGACCGTCCAGTCGCTCGCCGTCGTTCGAACAGAACGCGACCCGAAGCGATCCAGGCAGTTCGCCAAGCTGGTACGGTTGCAGTCGCGAAGAATGGGTTGCGGTGCTCATAAACGTTTTACTCGCACGGTCAGTGGTAGTTTGGGCGGCTGCGCGAAGGGTTCGAGGTAATACCGCGAGCCGTCGGCCAATTCCATCTCGCCGCCCCAGGCATTGGGGCCGGCGTGTTCCAGCGCGACCACGGTTTCCTCGTGATCCTTCTTGGTCACGTAGAACACCAGTTGGCCGGCCGCGTTGTTTCGCAGCATGACGTTGGGCATGGTTGAATTTTCCTGCTTCCATCACCGAATCAGGTCGAAAGCGAAATCGGTTTCGCCCATCTTCATGGTTTCCTCGTCGAGCCGTTCCATGACCGCGTTCACCAGGGTCTTGAGGATGTGCATCGCGCCCTCGTAGCCGAGCGTGGTGTCGCGGTGCAAATGGTGGCGGTCGAACAACGGGAAGCCGAACCGGATCAGCGGCACCTCGAACGCCTTGCCCTTGTGCAGGGTGTCGCGCTGGATGAACTTGCCGTAGGAATTGCCGATCAGGAAATCGGGCTTGTCGGCGAACACCAGCGAGCGCAGATGCCAGAGATCCTTGCCGGAATGGACTTCGGCGCCCTGGCCGTAGGGCGAGTCCTTGAGCAGCTTGGTGATGTCCTTGGCCCAGCGCTTGCTGCCGTTGTGGCAGAGAACATGCAGGGGCTCGGCGCCCAGTTCCAGCAGGAACTGGCACAGGCCGGTCACGAAGTCGGGGTCGCCGAACACCGAGAACCGCTTGCCGTGCAGCCAGGAATGGGAGTCGGTCATCATGTCGACCAGGCGGCCCCGCTCCACGGCCAGCGAATCGGGGATCGGTTTGCCAGTCAGTTCCGAAACCTTCATCAGGAACTCATCGGTCCCGCTCAGTCCCATCGGGATGGTGATGGCGCTGGCCTTGTGGTTCCAGGTTTCCTGCACGTATTTCTTGGTCTTGGGCAACTGCCAGGGTTGCAGCAACAGGGTATCGATGGCGTTGGGCGCGTCCTGGATCTCCTCGATCCGGGTGCCGCCGGCGTACATGCGGAATTCGCCGTCGGTCGGGGTGTCGAGAATCTCCTCGGGATCGGACAGGAAGGTGTATTCGACGCCCATCTCCTTCAACATTCGCTTGATCACCCGGAAATTGCCCAGATAACTCTCGAAGCCGGTCACGATGTTGAGCTTGCCGTTGCCGCCCGGCGCCTTCCCCTCCATGTGGTTGAGGGTAAAGTAGCGCAGGATGCCTTCCAGCATGTTGTCCCAGCCGGTGATGTGGCTGCCGACGAAACTGGGGGTGTGGGCGAAGGGAGTGGGGAACTCCATCGGCACCCGGCCGTCCTTCTTGGCATTGGTGATAAAGGCGTTGAGGTCGTCGCCGATCACCTCCGCCATGCACGTGGTCGAGACCGCCATCATTTCCGGCTGGTACAGCTTCAGCGAGTTTTCCAGTCCCTCGAACATATTCTTCTGCCCGCCGAACACCGCCGCGTCCTCGGTCATCGAGTCGGAGACGGTGGCGATCGGCTCGCGGAAGTGGCGGTTGAGATAGGTGCGGAAGTAGGCGACGCAACCCTGCGAGCCGTGGACGTAGGGCAGGGTCTTGTAAAAGCCCAGCGCGCAGAGCACCGCACCCAGCGGCTGACAGGCTTTCGCGGGGTTGATGGTCAGGGCTTCGCGCTTGAAATTGAGCTGTTTGTACTCTTCCGTGGTGGTCCACTGGAACACTTCTTCCAGCTTTTCGTTGGGAGGGCTTTCCTCGAACACCCGCTTGCGGGCAAAAGCAGCTTGATAATCCTCACCGTTGAACAGCGGATAACCAGGGTTGATGGCTTCGGCGTTTTGCATGACAAATTCCTCTTCCGGGGCTAGGCGGCGGCCTGGATGGCTGCCGCGCCGGCGCGCTGCCATGGCGCTTTCAACTTGTTCCAGCAGGGGTTGTTGATGGTCATGTCCATGTCGCGGGCGAAGATGGCGAAGCCGTCGTAGCCGTGATAGGGACCGGAATAATCCCAGGAGTGCATCTGCCGGAACGGGATGCCCATCTTGTGGAACACGTACTTTTCCTTGATGCCGGAGCCGATCAGATCGGGCTTGAGACGCTCCACGAAGGATTCCAGCTCGAAGCTGGTGGCGTCGTCGTAGATCAGCGCGCCGTCCTGCAATTCCTTGAAGGTGCGGTCGTAGTCGTCGTTGTGGGCGAACTCGTAGCCGGCGCCGATCACTTCCATGCCGAGGTCCTCATACGCGCCGATCACGTGGCGAGGCCGCAGGCCGCCGACGAACAGCATCACCCGCTTGCCTTCCAGCCGGGGCCGGTACTTGGCGATGATCGCGTCCATGATCGGCTGATATTTGGCGATGACCCGCTCGGCGTTTTCCTGAATCTTGTCGTCGAAGAACGCGGCGATCTTGCGCAGGCTTTCGGCGATCTTGGTCGGGCCGAAGAAGTTGTATTCCATCCACGGCATGCCGTACTTCTCTTCCATGTGCCGGCTGATGTAGTTCATCGACCGGTAGCAGTGCAGCAGGTTGAGCTTGGCGTGGCGGGTGGTCTGCATTTCCGGAATCGAGCCGTCGCCCGACCACTGCGCGATGACCCGCAGGCCCATTTCCTCCAGCAGAATCCGCGAAGACCAGGCGTCGCCGCCGATGTTGTAGTCGCCGGTGATCGCCACATCGTAGGGGGTGGACTCGAAGCTTGGGTCGTCGTCGCGGCCGTGCAGCACCCAGTCGCGCAGCGAGTCGTTGGCGACGTGGTGGCCGAGGGATTGGGAAACGCCCCGGAAGCCTTCGCAGCGCACCGGCACCACCACCTTGCCGATTTCCTTGGCGGATTTCTTGGCCACCGCCTCGATGTCGTCGCCGATCAGGCCGATCGGGCATTCGGATTGGATGGTGACGCCCTTGGCCAGCGGGAACAGGGTGTCCAGCTCGCTGATGATCTTGGCCAGCTTCTTGTCGCCGCCGAACACCACGTCCTTTTCCTGGAAGTCGGAGGTGAAGTTGATGTCGTTGAAGATGTTGACCCCGCTGTGGCCGGTCACGTAGTTGCGGCGGCCGGCGCGGGAGAACTGGCCGCAGCCGACCGGGCCGTGCGAGATGTTCAGCACGTCCTTGACCGGCCCCCAGACCACGCCCTTGGCGCCGGCGTAGGCGCAGCCGCGGGCGGTCATCACGCCGGGCAGGGCCTTCTTGTTGGCGACGATGCATTTGTTGGATTTTTCCAGGCTGGGGTCGTTGGCCATCAAATGCTTGGCGCGCTGCTTCCCCGTGGTTTCCGGATAGACTTCCAACACTTCCTGAATCAGTTGTTCGGTTTCCTGACGATTCATGGTCATGGCGAGATCTCCGATTCGGTTCAGGCGGCGGCCAACTGGGTTTCCTGCGCGGCGGTCTTGCCGACGATGGATTCGTCTTCTTCGTCGAGGATGCCGAACTCCAGCAACAGGTCTTCCAGTTCGTCCATCGTCAGCGGCGTGGGAATGACCAGTTTCTTGTTCTCGACGATCTTGCGGGCCAGATCGCGATATTCGTCCGCCTGCTTGCACGTGGGGTCGTACTCGATCACGGTCATGCGGCGGATTTCGGCCCGCTGCACCACGTTGTCGCGCGGCACGAAGTGGATCATGTGAGTGCCGAGCCGTTCCGCCAGCGCCTCGATCAATTCGGACTCACGGTCGGTCTTGCGCGAGTTGCAGATGAGCCCGGCCAGTCTTACCTTGCCGGAGCTGGCGTACTTGACGATGCCCTTGGCGATGTTGTTGGCGGCGTACATCGCCATCATCTCGCCGGACACCACGATGTAGATTTCCTGGGCCTTGTTTTCGCGGATCGGCATGGCGAAGCCGCCGCAGACCACGTCGCCCAGCACGTCGTAGAACACGAAGTCGAGTTCTTCCTCGTAGGCGCCTTCTTCTTCCAGGAAGTTGATCGCGGTGATGACGCCGCGCCCGGCGCAGCCGACGCCCGGTTCGGGGCCGCCGGATTCCACGCAGCGGATGCCGCCGTAACCCACTTTCAATACGTCGTCCAGTTCCAGGTCCTCGACGGTGCCGGCGTCGGCCGCCATCTGCATGATGGTGCTCTGGGCCTTGGCGTGGAGAATCAAGCGGGTGGAATCGGCCTTGGGATCGCAACCCACGATCATGACTTTCTTACCCTCGGCGGCCAATCCCGCCACCAGGTTCTGCGTGGTGGTGGATTTGCCGATGCCGCCTTTCCCGTAAATCGCGCATTGACGTATCATCGCCATGGAATTGCTCTCCCGATCACTGAATGATGAATCTTGCTTTCGCCTACCCTGGTTCAAGCGCCGTGCCAAGGAGAGATATTCAGCAATAAGCTGTTTTTGCTGTGATTTTTTCTGGGGATAGCCGGGGGAGCAGGTTGCATAGATGACAAACGCGGCCGCTTGTCAGATTGATAACAATTCCGTCGCGGCCCCCGAGTGGGGGCCGCGTCTTCCCAAAAGCGCTTGTCTGCCGATCAACCGCTGCAACCTGCCGGCGGCGATTCTGGGCGGCCTGACCTTCCAGCGCCATCCGGCGCCGCTGCTGCTCGATGGCGTGGCGGAACTGCACGCCGATCTGTTTCCCTTGCTGGATCGATTGACGGACCCCGCCGAGCGGGCGCGACGTTTCATGGATTACATGACCGTGCATTTTCGACTGGAGGCGCTGGAAGAGGTGGGTTTGATGCCGGACCGGGCGACGGATTCGCGGCAGGGTCGGCCCAAGTTGCGCGGACGGGCGGATTATCTGCGCATGGTGCGCGGCTGGGCGTTCGATCCGAACAGCCGGGAAGGCGCCGTATTGAAGGCGTGGGTGGAATCGCGCTTCGGGCTGTTGACCCGCTTTCACGGTGTGCTGCTCGATGATCGCACCGAGGACGCCTACGAGCATTTTCTGGAGGTTTGCAGCCAGGGTTTGTACAACACCAACGCCCTGGAGGCACAACTGGACCTGCTCTATACCTACTGTCAGTACGAACTGCACCGCCAGCAGCCGGATTTGACCCACCTGACCCTGTATCGGGGTTTCAATCGCTTCAGCGACGATCAGGTGTTGACCAAGCCCGACCGTCGCCGCTGGATCGTGTTGCTCAACAACCTCAGTTCCTTCAGCGTCCGCCGCGAGCGCGCCGAGGAGTTTGGCGACCATCTGCTGCGGACCCAAGTGCCCGCGTCCAAGGTGTTTTTCTACAATCGCCTTTTGCCGGGGATGTTGAAGGGCGAGGATGAGTATGTGGTGATCGGCGGGATTTACGAGGTGGAGAGGTTGGCGTGATTTGGCGAGAATTGTGCAGGGGGATTCGGAGTGAGGGGATGGTATCCAGCTGATGAGAAGCTGAAAAATCAGTTACTTATTTGCAAGGATGGCGGATTATAGTGGATAAGCGGAAACTGGATAATAACTTGTTAGGTGTCAATGATTAATGAACATGTATGGTAATTACCTAAGACGGATTGCAGACCGCTGGCAAGGCGAATTGGCGTCTATTATGGCTGGGTATAATTTTGACCTTGGCGATGAATTTGAGATCGTCGTATGCCGATTGCTTCGAGCTTTCCTGCCGAGTCGATACGGCGTCTGCCGTGGCCATGCAATCGATCGCGATGGTAAGAAATCGCAGGGCGACGATGTGATAGTTTTCGATAAGCTTCGATATCCAACGATTGGTCTTCGAGACGAATGCGATTTTTCACGCAAAGAGTTCGTGCCCGTCGAAGCGGTGTATGGTTACCTGGAAGCAAAATCTACAATCATCCTCGACGACCAAAAATGTCCACACGCCTCAAGCCAACTTCTCGCCCACGCTTGTAAGCAGGCCGTCGATTTCCGTGAATTCTGTGAGAGACGCCAATCGGTTTCGTACAATAATGGTCCGCCAGTGCCTTGGATACGATCCGATAGGGCAGATCCGGTATTTACGGCCGTGATCTCCAACGGTGTGAAAGAGACTGCGACATCAGAACTGATAGCAAATGGACCGGAAGTCTGCGAAATCTTAAATGAGAAAAACAGAGCACTGACTCCGATCCCCGATCTTGTTCTGCTCGGATCCACAGCGGTCGGCTTGCCGTCACGCACCCCAAATGTCGACCAAATGGATTTAATATCGATAGCCAATTCCATCCCACACACGGGGAAAATTGCGCCAGTTGCAGGTATGTTGTGCTATTTTGCGTCTGAGGGAGACACGATAGCGTGGTTCGCTCCGGAAGTGCACCCATTGGCATTTGGCTGCATGGCACTGACTGCTGCGATCAATTACATTCATCTACCACCATTTCCATATGATATGGTCTTTACAGCCTTGGGCGTTCAGCCTAGCACCTAACAAGCGAAATGCAGCTGACCCCAAAAGCGCGCGTCGAGCTCGCAGAAAAATTCAGGTTCCCGTACCAGCGCGCTTTTTGGTCGCCTGATTTGCATCGTTAGATTTCGCGAAAAGTAGTGATCAAAGTAGCAGACTCAGTCGAATTCTCGCGCCTCGTCGCCGTGATGTCCCGAGACGTCGTAGATGCCGCCATTCACTACAGGCATTACAAAGATCTTTGTGAAGCCCTTGTCGCGGAACCCGTCGTCGAAGCACAATCGCGCACATTCTGGTCTCTAACTGTCGGCGCACACCTAACACTCTGTCAACATCTTCTCGGGCGCGTGTTCGACCAGACTGACAAAGCCCTTCACTTGTATAGCTGGCTGCGGACGATTCAAAAAAATCTCCATTTTTTTGACGAGCATGATTTTCGTGAACGAATGAAAGGAAATCCGTACGTGGATAGCCTCGCTGAGCATCCCAGGAAACCCGATCCCGAAATACTTGAGCGGGATATTGGGCTCTGCTCCTTGGCCGACCCTCTAGTGAATGCCCTATGGATCCATCGAGGCGGTCGGCTTGCCCACCGTAGTGCAAAACATTCCGTGAGAAACACGAATGTCGGAGATTCTCATCCAATAACAATTGACGACCTGGAGAAACTAATCACCAGAGCCACGGAAATCTTAAACAGGTACAGCAACCTTTTTGAGGCGAGGACTTATTCAACACAAATAATCGGCCACGACGACTATAAGTTCGTTCTAGCATGTGTCAAGGAGAAGGTTGAAAGAAGCCGCCGTGAGCGAAGAAAGCCGAAAAGCGAAATCTAACCAGCCGGCGGATGTCATTCGCTGCTTGTTTGGCGCTTCGCGCCGCACAACCAACGGATCGAGCCGACTCCGGGCGGAAATGCCTGCGGCTTTCTCGCCTGTCGCAGCTTATCGGCTGCTCTGTTGTGCCGTGTCGCGTGGCCTCATCATGCGTGATGAGTGCGGCGTCTGTGCGCAAGATGTAGTAACCTCCGAACACGGCTCAGGAGCATAATCATGCAGTGGCAAGTCATCCGCGAAAACTATCCCCATCAATGGCTCTTGCTCGAAGCGATAAAAGCACATTCAGAAGGCGACAGGCGCATCCTCGACCAACTGGCTGTCCTTGGCGTGTTTGGCGACTCGGTCACAGCCTTACAAAGCTATGCCCAGATTCACCGAGAATCCCCTGGACGGGAGCTATACGTCTTCCACACAAGTCGGGAAACACTCGACATCGTGGAGCGGCGATGGCTGGGGATCCGGAGCCTTCAATGAAGATCCACCTCCGGGATGGCCTGCCCTACATCACGGCAACGATTGAATATCGGGGGCGGCGAGCGACTTTCCCCAGAGTGTTGCTGGACACGGGATCAGCCGGCTGCATTTTTGCGACAGACAAGCTCTTGACCATCAACCTTCAATATGAGCCTAGCGACATGGTTCATCGTATTCGCGGCGTGGGTGGCGCGGAGTTTGTCTTCACCAAAAAAGTCGATCAGCTTGTGCTCGATGAGCTTCGGGTCAGCAACTTCGAGATAGAAGTTGGGGCGATGGATTACGGCTTCGAAATGGATGGTATCATTGGGATGGATTTCCTGATAACTACTGGGGCGCTCATTGATCTGTCGCAGCTAGAGATTCGTCAATCATCGCCATAGTCTCAAAGAGCACAGAGCAACCACCAGAAAAGAGGATCGAAGATATGTCAAGCAAAACATCCGCCTCCGATGTCCTGAGCGCAGGGGTTGTCGCGGATGCTTCGCGTCCGCGACAACGGTGCGGCGGATAAGCATCTGCGTGATTGCTTAGCACGAAGCGCCGCACAACCACGCGGATCAACCGGACTTCGCTTGTCCAAAATTGCATTTTATCCGGGCTCGCCAGTTATTCGCCGCCCCATTGGGCATCAAAACAGCAGGTGGTACATTGAAGCCCAAGGTTTATATTGAAACATCGGTCATCAGCTATTTGACGGCGCGTCCAAGTAACGACCTCCGTGCGATGGCTAACCAAAATGCTACGGTTGAGTGGTGGGAAACACAGCGTTCGAAATACGATCTCGTTATTCTGAGTTCGTTATAGCGCTCCTATCTGACTTGTGGAATCACCGTTTCGAACCACCCCGGCGCTCCGCGCCACCCCTCCTTATCCAAGGAGGGGAAATTCCACAACCGATATAGTGAGGGCTATATCTGGCTAACCGCTCGGCGTGAGATGCTTCATAACCGGTGAGCCAGGCCAATTATTGGCGAAAATAGCTTCCGGCTTTCTCGCCCGGCGCGGTTTATCAACTGCCCCGATAGGCAGGTGGCTGCCCGCAGCCGGAATCGATGCGCCTGAACCTGTATCGCCTGCTACGGGCGCAAGTTCCCACGACCACAGTGTTTTTCCACAACCGGGTACTGCCGGGGATGTTAAAGAGCGAGGATGAGTACGTGGTGATCGGAGGGGTTTACGAAGTGGAGCGGCTGGCGTGAGGATGTGTCCGACCAGGGATCGATGGAAGGAAACATGACCGGGTTCTTTTCGGCGGGGATGGACTACCTCCTTTTCCTTTACGGATTGAGTTTTCTCCTGCTGGCCGCGATAGTTCATGCCTTGGATCGCCGCCCCGGCGATGCGATGCCCTGGCGGTGGCTGGCGAGATTCGGTTTGTTGTACGGCGGTAACGAGTGGCTGGAACTGCTGGCGCTGGCGCTGGGAGACGATCCCCGCTTCGCCGCTGTCCGGCTGGCGCTGATGGCCGCGTCGTTTGTCTGTTTGCTGGAATTTGGCCGGAACGCGACAGCGATCCTGGGCCGGTGGACCCCCGGACGCTGGATCTTGCCGCTGTTCCTGGCGCTGGCGGCGTTGGGCGGGCTGGCGGGACTGGAGGGGCTGAATGCGGGCATCCGCGATGCCTTGGGATTCACCGGTGGCCTGTGGGCGGCCTGGGCCTTGTGGCGCTATCGCCACCGCGTCAATCGCGGTCGGGGGGTACTCGGCGTCGCCGCCGTGGCGATGGCGCTCCATGCGTTCGCCGCCGGCGCCGTCGTGCCGAAAGCGCCGTTTGTTCCGGCATCGATGCTCGATTCCGAAGTCTTTCTGGCTGTCGCCGGGGTTCCTGTTGAATTGTTACGGGGACTGCTCGCCAGCGTGATTGCCTTGGCGTTCTGGCAATTCGCCAAACCCGGACGGCAACCGGTGGCGAACGACTCGGCGCGGTGGGCCGACGAGAATTTGCTGCTCCCCCTGCTGGGCGGGGTATTGCTCGCCGGCTGGGTGGCGACCGATTGGGTGGGCCTCATCACACAGCGAGAGCAAACCGGCCATTTGTTCAATCTTGCCAAGACCGGCACCGCCGCCATCAACGAACGGCTCGTGATGAATTTGGCGGGTGCGGAATCAGATCTGGAAAGTCCGGATTACCAGCGACAGAAGGAACAACTGATTCGATTGCGGTCGGCTACCCCAGGCGTTCGCTTCTACTATCTCATGCGCCAAACCGGCGGCCACGTTGTTTTCCTGGTGGATTCCGAACCGCCGAACTCCCCGGACGAGTCGCCGCCCGGACAAATCTACCAGGAGGCCGTGCCAGCACTGCGAAACCTGTTCGAAACCGGCAAAGGCACGGTCGTGGGTCCGGCAACCGATCGTTGGGGAACCTGGTTCAGTGGTTATATGCCGCTGGTAGACGAGGCGGGAAAAACCATCGCCGTGTTGGGCGTGGACATTGCGGCCACTCGCTGGTTGGAACTGGTGGCCCGGAATCGGCTGGCGCCGATCCTGATCACGCTGCTGCTTGCCGTTCTGCTCCTGTTTCTGTTCGTGACGCAGCAGCGCAATCGGGAAGCCATGAACGCGCTGCGGGAGCGCGAACAACGCCTGAGCAAGATCGCCTCCCAGATTCCCGGCATGGTGTATCAATTCAAGCTGTTCCCCGACGGCCGCTCCTGCTTTCCATACGCCAGCGAGGGCATCCGCTGGATTTTTCGGCTGGAGCCCGAAGCAGTGCAGGATGATGCCCGCGTGAGTTTTGCCGTGCTGCACCCCGATGATCGGGAACGGGTGAGGGCATCCACCGCCGAATCCGCGCGCGCGCTCCAGCAGTGGAAGTGCGAATTTCGGGTCGTTTTCGCTGACGGGACCGTGGAGTGGCGCTACGGCAATGCGATCCCCCAGCGCGAACCGGACGGTGGCGTGCTCTGGCACGGTTTCATCACCGACCTGACCGAGCAGAAACAAATCGAGGCGGCTTTGAACCAGGCCAAGGAGGAGGCCGAAGCCGCCAATCGGGCCAAGAGCGAGTTTCTGGCCAACATGAGCCACGAGATTCGCACCCCGATGAACGGCGTCATCGGCATGACCGACCTGCTGCTCGATTCGTCGCTGAATTCCGAACAACGCCAACATGCCCAAATCGTTCGCTCCAGCGCCGAAGCACTGCTGGCGATCATCAACGAGATTCTGGACTTCTCCAAGATCGAGGCGGGCAAGCTGGAGCTGGAGACGCTGGATTTCGATCCGCGCCTGACCGTGGAGGATACGGCCGAGATGCTGGCCGTCAAGGCGCAGGAAAAGGGGTTGGAACTGACCTGCATGATCGATCCGGAAGTGCCCGCCCTGCTGCGCGGTGATCCCGGCCGTCTGCGGCAAATTCTGGTCAATCTGGTCGGCAACGCGATTAAATTTACCCACCAGGGTGAAGTCGCCATTCGGGTGAACCTCGCGGCGGCGGACGACAGCCGCGCCACCCTGGCATTCAGGGTGACCGATACCGGCGTGGGCATTCCCAGGAACCGCCTGAGCGCGCTGTTCGCCTCCTTCGTCCAGGTGGACGGTTCGACCACTCGCAAATACGGCGGTACCGGCCTCGGCCTGGCGATCGCCAAGCGCCTCGCGGAATTGATGGGCGGCCAAATCGGCGTGGAAAGCGTCGAGGGTCGGGGCTCCACCTTCTGGTTCACGGTCGTATTCGACAAGTCGCCCGGCCCGCATCCGGCTCTGCTGGAGAAGAAAATCGATCTGACCGGCATCAAGGTGCTGGTGGTCGACGATCATCCAACCAGCCGTTTGCTGGTGACCACCTGGCTGAAAACCTGGCAATGCCGCTATGAGGAAGCGAGCCACGCCGACCAGGCATTGGCCAAACTGTGGGATGCCGTTCGCGCGAACGACGCTTTCCAGGTCGTGTTGCTCGACATGCAGATGCCAGAGGTCGACGGCGCGGAGTTGGGCCGCCGCATCAAGGCCAGCCCGGCAATCGGTCGGTCGCAACTGATCATGATGACCTCGATGGGGCAGCATGGCGATGCCGCCATGTTGGAGCAAATCGGATTTTCGGCGTATCTCACCAAACCCTTGCGTCAGTCACAACTGCGCGAGTGTCTGGTCCTGGTCATGGGTTACGCGGCCCGAACGGACGAGCCATCATCGAGGAGAATCGTGACCCGGCATGTCATTGCCGAATCGGCCGAGCAGCGCGTCCGTATCCTGCTGGCCGAGGATAATCCAGTCAACCAGCGGGTCGCGTTAGCCCTTCTGAAGAAGCTGGGCTATCAGGTCGATGCGGTAGCCAACGGGTTGGAAGCCATTGCGGCCCTGCGGAATATTGCCTATGACTTGGTGCTGATGGATTGCCAGATGCCCGAGATGGATGGGTACGAGGCGACCCGGCGAATTCGCGACCCGGAATCCGGGGCGATCTGGCCGACGATTCCCATCGTTGCCATGACGGCCAACGCCATGAAGGGGGATCGGGAGAAGTGTCTCGAAGCCGGCATGAACGACTATATCGCCAAGCCGGTGCAGAAGGGAGAATTGGCGGATACGCTCCGACATTGGCTGGCGCGCGGCCAGGGCGGGTGAGAACAGGCCCGAACAGTCGCTGGCGTCATTCCTCGGGTCCGAAGCAATGCGCGTAGTCGCGGCAGACCGCGCAGGAGGGGGCGCGGCACAGATAGACGCCTTCCCGCTCGCAAAGCTGCTTGTAAAGAAACTTCTTCCACTTCATGTCGCGGTCGTTTCTGGCCGCCAGCACCGGGAAATTGCGGACCATGAGTTCGCTCAAATCCCGCCGCGACCACAGACCCAAATCCTCCCAGAGATGATCGTTGGCCATGCAGCCGGTGGCCACGATCACGCTCATCCAGTGTTCCGAAATATCCCGTCCCGCCCGGTGAAAGTCGAGCAACCTGATCAGTTCTTCTTTTTCCTCCAGCAGCCTCGGGTCCCAGGCGGGTGGTGGCCGCTTGGGTGTGACCGGCAAGGTGGCGCCCGGAAAATGCCGTCCCAGCAGGGCGGCGAACTCGGCGGGTGCCAGCCCCAAGCCGACGGGTAAGGAACCACCGCCATCGGCCTGGGTCGCCAGCATCCGCGCCAGGGCGTCGTCGTTGGGCAAGCCCCGGCTGCGATCGATCAAGCAGCCGTACGCGTCCCGCCGGAGGACGGCGGTGGCGGGAAGCGATGAAAGCTCCAATCGCAGCGGCGGCGACACGGGTACCGACCGTCAGTATTCGACCAGGATATCTTCGTCCCGCACGATCATCTGGCAGGCCAGCCGCCAGGGCGGCGGGATGTCGTCCACCAGGATGCGGCTGATGTCCTCGTCGGTCAGTTTGCCCAGTTGCTTGAGCAGGTTCCTTTCCTTCTCCGTCGGCGGACCGCTCATCCGGTCTTTTTTATCGAGGCTCGATACCTTCACCAGACAGGTCCCACATTCACCGTCCTGACAATCGAAATTGATCGGAATCTTGTTGGCCTTGGCGATTTTCAAAACCGTGTCGATGTGGCTGCCGGCCGTGGCGTAAACGGTTTTGGTTTTATGTTCCGGGTGCGAAAACGTGACTAATGGCATGAAACGATCTCCCAAGCGCGTGAAAGCAGAATGTAAGGGCGGTCAGGCGGGACGCACGGTCACGTCGCCCAGCACCTGCGCCTGACAGGCCAGGCGTATATCCCGTCCGGCGAAGTGCTCCTTGAGTATCCGAGCCTCCAGCACCGAGGGTTGGCTCAGATTTTCCATGCCCTCGACCACCTTCATCAGGCAGGTGCCGCAATCGCCTTCGCGGCAACCGTACACGATGCCGGAACTGATTTTGTCCGAAATTTCGATCACTCGGGTCCCTGCTGGAACCGTGGCGGTAATGTTCACATCCGCAAAGGTAAGTTTCGCTCTGGCCATGGGGGGTTCTTCAGTCAAGGGGTGGATGGAAGGGCTCGCAATTCGAGCGGCAGGCCGATCAGCGAGCCAGGAGGATTCAAGGGTCGACCGGCGCCATCGACGATGGCGCCTTCGACCGGACAAATGCTGGCGCACTGTGGGTCGGCGTAGTCGCCGACGCATTCGGTGCAACGGGCGGCGTCGATCCGGAAATGCGGCGCGGCGGCGCGAACGGCCTCGTGGGGGCAGAGCGGCAGGCACGCCCAACAGTTGGTACAGCTCGCGACGATGCGGAACGCCATGACGGAAGCTCCTCAAGCAGAGGATCGGGCGAGGGAAGGCGCGGCATCGAGTCGTCCGCTGTCGCGCCATTCCCGGTAGACCGCGACCAGGGCTTCGCCGATCGGCTCCATGGCGTGCTCGCTGTTGGGCTGAATGCCGGCCTCTTCCAGCGGGCGCCAGGGTTCGAAGCCGATGCGGGCGCAGAGCAGCACCGCGCAGTCGCGCAGCGCCTGAATCGTGCCGGCGAGCGCGGGCGTGGCGTCGCCGCAGGTGGTCGGACCACCGCAATAACGGTCGGTACGGCGCCGTTCCACCAGGCGAACTCCGTGGGGCGAGACGTCGTGGATCAGAAATTCGCGGAGGTGGCCGAAATGGGCGTCGACGGTCCGACCGTCGGTGCTGCCCACCGCCATGCGCAAGGTCTGCGTCGCGGTCGCCGACGGGCGTCGCGCGGGCAGCGGGGTGGGCTTCGCCGTCTTGGCGAGGAACCGGGCCTGCATCGCCAGGCGGCGTTCGATGGCTTCGCGCACCGTCGCCCGCTTCGCCAGCGCCGCCCGCCAGTCTACCGTCATGGCCGCGACCTTGTCCGGCGTGAATTCCGCGCCGCGATCCTGATCCAGCATTCCCACGGCATCGGCGCGACATTGCCGGCAATGGTTCATCATTCCCGTTCCGCCGTCCTCGCTGGCGCAGGCATCTTGCAGCGCGCGCGTCTGTTCGGCGGTCGGTTCGATCTGTCCGGTGAGACCGTAATAGGTGCCGTGCTCCGGGCGGGCGATCAGCGGCATGATGTTGTGCAGGAACGCTCCCTTGGCCTTGACGACCCGGTGGACTTCGAGGAGGTGTTCGTCGTTGATCCCCGGAATCAGCACCGAGTTGACTTTCACCAGCACTCCGCGCTCCACCAGCATCTCCAAACCCTTCTGCTGCTGGGCGATGAGGATTTCCGCCGCCTTGCGGCCCCGAACGCGACGATGGTTCCAGAAGATCCAGGGATAAATCCGCGCGCCGATGTCGGGGTCCACGCAGTTGATGGTGATGGTGACGTGGCCGATGCGGTATTTGATCAGTTCGTCCGCCTGTTCCGGCAACGTCAGCCCGTTGGTGGACACGCACAGCGTCAGGTCGGGCGCCTTCGCCGCCAGTTCGCGGAAGGTGGCGAACACCCGTTCGGGGTTGGCCAGCGGGTCACCGGGTCCGGCGACGCCCACCACCGCCAGATGCGGAATCGCCGCGCCCACCGCCAGCGCCTTTTGCGTCGCCTGTTCCGGGGTCAGCAGCTCCGACACCACGCCGGGACGCGATTCGTTGGAGCAGTCGTATTTTCGGTTGCAGTAATGGCACTGGATGTTGCACGCCGGCGCGACCGCGAGGTGCAGGCGGGCGAAATGGCGATGCGCCTGCTCGGAATAGCAGGGATGGAGCGCTGGCGAGGCGCCGGGCGGCTGGCTGATCGGTTCCATGTGCGTCGTCCCCCGGAAAGGATCGGATCGGGCAAGGGTGGCTTGCGGCTCGCCGCTGGCGGTAAGCGGACGGCGGGATCCCTAGCAACCGGCGTGCCCGGTTGGAGAATCAGCTAACTGTTTGTCAACCGTGGCTTTTTATTCGGGGGATTTGGCCTGTCGTGGTGTTTGTCACGTTACGGCGGTGGCGATTGTCGGAAATGCCACAAGACGGGATCGATCTCGCGCCGGCAGGGTTCGGTCAGGCGGCTGTCCATCAATCATCAAAACCTGTTCCTGTCAAATCATAAAGAACTCCCAGATCACTCTGGTAACGGTCCAGAAGAGATTTTTTGGTTTCCGGACGCATCGGTGGGATTCTTTTTCTGTTGGTTCTTTTCAGGATACTTAAGCCAAATCTGTTAATGAATCGAGGCCAAGTCATCTTGGTTTTCCAAAAATGCAGGAGTAGAGGCACCCGAATAGCCACATGCCCTTCATTATGAGACTGGAATTCAGGCTTGAAATCCGTACCGACACCTAAAAATTCGAAAATCGCTTCGAGCGAACGGGTCGGATCCGCGGACAGCTTTTCCAGCGTCAGGATATGAAACTGTTTTTTGTCAAACAGCGAGAAATATCTTTGCAGTTGTTCTCCATACAAACCGGATCGGAAATAGAGAAAATTGTAATAATATTGTGGACAATTATCCTTAAATCGTTGTGAATTCACTCGTTCCTCTTCAGCCTCCAACGCTTTTTCAAAGCAGCCTATTTTTTCAAACCCCGACCTGCACATTTGATTGTAGAGAGAATAGGCTCTTTCCGCCGGGTTGCGCAGGGTCACGATGAACTTCGCATCGGGAAACAGTCCTTTTAAGACTCTTGCCGTGGAAGGGTTCGTTAAATAGGCGTGAGAGGCTTCTCCTATCGCCGTTTCAGTCGTCACGGAATCGAAGAGCTCAAAATAGCGGATTGGATTCTTTACAACCTGAAAGCCTTCACAAAAAAAAGTCGGCTCCTTGATGGCCGACATGAAGATTTCAGGGTGTTGTTTTAATGAATAATACAAAGATGTCGTGCCGGATTTTCCCGCTCCCAGTATGAAAAAATTTGGCTTATTGATGAGGATTGTTGACATGATTTTGAATCCTGACTCGGTGCAAAGTCCTGGCGAGCGAATCACAGGTCGAGCGCAAGCGCGCGCGGCGTTATGGTACGTCCGAACGAGTTGCCAAATGTTGATCCGCTATCGTTATCTGGGGTTGAAGCGCAGCGAAAAGCGGGTTCCACCGGCGCCGTCGAGTTCGATCCGGCCCCGCAGCTGATGCTGTCCCAACATGCGGACCAGCCGCAGCCCGAGGGTGCGGGTGGTCGTCCAGTCCAGTGCGGCGGGCAACCCGATACCGTTATCGGTGATGGTTAAAGTATAAGTGGCGCCGTCCCAGTCTACCGCGACCACGATTTCACAGGCTTCGGCTCCCGGCCGGGGCCGCCGTTCGGGGAAAGCGTATTTAAGGGCGTTGGTTACCAGTTCGTTCACGATCAGCCCGCAGGGGATGGCGGTATCGAGGTTCATCCCGATCTCGGGCACCGTCACGCCGAGCTGGATGGCGCCGTGCGGATCCAGGGAGTCGCGCAGATGCCCGACCAGCGCCTGCAGATAGCCGTGAAAATCCACCCGGCTGAGGTTGCCGGACTGGTACAGCATTTCGTGGACCAGCGCCATGGAATGGATGCGATGGCCCAGTTCCGCCAGCAGGGAGGACATCGGTGCATCCGCCACATTCCCCCGCTGTAATTCCAGCAGATCGATGATGGCGGCGAGGTTGTTCTTGACCCGGTGGTGGACTTCGCGCAGCAGCACTTCTTTCTCTTCCAGCAGCGCCCGCAGCGCCGCCTCGGCGCGTTTGCGTTCGGTAATGTCCTGCACGTAACCGTGCCAGAGAATACCGCCATCCGGTTCGCGGACCGGCGTGGAGTGACCTTCCACCCAGATTTCGCCCTTGAGCGGGTGGCGCAACCGGAATTCGTCCCGCCAGGGAGTCATGGCCCGCGCGGACGCGGTGATGCCGACGTCGATATGGCCGAGATCGTCCGGGTGGATCATCGCCCACAACGGCGCGGCGGATTCGACCAGTGCCTCGGGACGCAGGCCGTACAGGTCCTCAATGGCCGGACTGGCGTAGGGAAAACAGGTCCCACCGTCGGGTCGCAGGCGAAAGGAACAGATGACGCCCGGCACCGTGGCGACGATCCGGGTGAAGCGGTCCCGCTCGTTGCGCAGTTGGTCCGCCAGTTCCCGGAGCGCGGTGATGTCGATATGGGAGACCACTCCGCCGCCACGCCCCGCCAGGGGGGTCACGGTCAGGCTGAACCATCGCTTCTCCCGCGGCGAGTGGCAGGGGTACTCCAGGGAGAACGTCATCGCCTTGCCCGCCAGCACGGCTTTGATGCCATCGTGCGCCTCCAACGCCCCCTCGGTCCACTCGCCGTCAGCCGCGCGACAGATGTCCAGGTAGTTGGCGCCGATGTCCGTGTTCGGAGCCGATCGGTCGGTCGATCCGCTGTTTTCCAGGGCGAACCGACGCCATGGCTGGTTGACGGCGACGATGCGACCCTCCCGGTCGAGCACGGCGACGTGCGCGGTCACCGCATCCAGGACGGCCTGCTGGAATTGCTCGTTCTCGCGGAGGGCCGCTTCCACCCGCTTGCGCTCGGTGATGTCGCGGATTACCGAGATGACCATCGCGCGGCCCTGATGAGGGTATTGTCGCGTGCTGATCTCCACGGGGATGCGCCGGCCGTCCCGGGCGATCAGGGTCTTCTCGTGGCGTAACGACCCGTCGCGATCCATCGCTCGGCTATCCCCGGCAATCCGCTCGCGATCCTCCGGGGCCAGGATGTCCAGGGGCGTCAGTTCGCGCATCTCCTGGGCGGTGTAGCCCAGCAGCGCGCAAAGCGCCGGATTGACCTGGAGAAAATTGCCGGGGGCGGTCTCGCCCATCCGTTCGTGCAGGACGATGCCGTCGGCCGCCAGGTTGATCAGCTCCTCGAACCGCTGCTTGGCTTCGCCCAGCGTGATTTCCAGCGGATGACCCCGATCGCGGGCCTCGCGCAGCTCGATGACCGCCGCCACCAGCAGATAGACGCCGCCGAGGTTCTGGGCGATACGGCCGGTCCAGCCCAGGGCGCTGCCGACGGCCGACTGGATCATCACCCCGAACAACCCGACCGCCACGAGCAGCAGCGCGAGGGCATACCAGTCCTGAAACGTCGAGGGGGTCCCGAGACGATTCTTCTTCAACAGGATCGCGGTCAGCACGAACATGACGATCGCCGAGGCCAGCACGAACTGCCGCAGGGGGGTACCGCCTTGGCCCTGGATGAAGAAGGGGGGTATCTCACCCGAGACGGCCTCCAGGACGATGATCGCCCCCAGGGTCATGGCGCCGACATAGGTCCCCGCCAGCCATAATTCCGGCCAGCGGACAGCCGTTCGTTGCCGACGCGCGAGGGTCATGCCCGCCACGTGGCTGGCCGCCGCCAGCCAGATCAGCATGTTGTGGGCCGCGACCACGACACCGGGGCCGTAAGGGATCAATATTCCGCCCACGGGGCCGGCGCTGCCCCAATACAACATGCCGCAGCCAACTCCCAGCAGCCCCAGGTTGCCGCCCAGGAGAAAACCGCGCCCGGCCTGATAGGCGACGAGCAGAGCGCCCGGCATCGAGAACAATAGATTGACACCGATCAGCAAATGGGGCGGTTCGTAGACGGCGCCCGGATCCGCGACCCACAAGACCGCCATCGCGAACAACAGGAGTGGAACAGGCAACCAAGCCAGGCGTCGGAGGCGGCCATTCGAGGCGGACGGTGCCATGGTCATGCCTTAAGCTCGTCGGTTCGAAGTGAAAAAACAATATTTTGCCATATCAATGGTTCGGACAGTTTTTGAGGGGATTTATGGCTTATGCTCGCTAAAAATCAATCACTTATGAATTTTTTGCAAGTCAGGGTTACCCCCTAACATGGATTTAATCCCTATTTTGAAACCTAACCTCTTGATTCATTCGGACCAAAACTGTCCGAACTATTGCCATATTCATCGTGAATAAATGACTGGCGGATGCGGATCCCGGCGTCTGATCTACCCGAACTTTTAATGTAAAATTTTAATACATTGATCGATTAATTATCCCCATAATGGAAACCGATAATCATTTTAATAGTTGTATTATGTTGACATTAGGGGATGCCATGCTACATCTTTACTGCGTGTAAGCGTTCAAACCCCTCCCCCCAGCGGGGGGAGGTTGGGAGGGGGGAAAGGTTGCGACGCCAACGACTTGCCCTCCCCCAGCCCCTCCCGCTGGGAGGGGGGAGTAAACGATTACAACTGCGTGAAGAGTGGCGAGTGGATTGCTGGAGAAAATAACGCTGGTGGAATGTCTTGCAGATGAAACCCGACAGACTGCTCGCTCGGGCCGGCCGGCCCCCGCTGACCGTGGCGGAGATCGGGCGGCGGGTCCACGAATTACACGTCCACCAAATCGCGCTGGAATCGCATGATCGCGCCCTGGCGGAGACGTGCGCCCAGATCGAAGGGGGCTTGGAGAAATACGTCGATTTCAACGACCTTACGCCGGTGGGCTATTTTATGCTCGTCGCCGACGGGGCTATCCGGGAGGCCAATCCAGCCGGCGCGGCCCTGCTGGGCCAGGAGCGCTCCCGCCTGATCGATCAGCGGCTTGAGGCCTTCGTTTCCGAAGAAACCCTGCCAACCTTCCACATTTTTCTCGACAAGGTATGGGTGGGCGCGTCCAGGGAAACCTGCGAAGTCGCCTTCGCCCCGACTGGAGCGCCGTGTCGTTACGTGCGCCTTGACGGAGTGGGCGTGACGTCCGCCGCTGGCCGGGCGTGTCAGCTTGCGGCGGTGGATATCACCGCCCGCCGGCGGGCGAAAGCGGCGCTGCGCCAGAGCGAAATCTTGATTGAGGGCACGCTGGACTCGCTCACCGCTCATGTCGCGATACTGGACGCGCAGGGCATGATTATCCTGGTCAATGCGGCTTGGCGGCGCTTTGCCGAGCAGAACGGCGGTGGCGCGGGTTGCCACGTTGGGGCCGACTATATGGTGGTCTGTCGCAAAGTGCTTACCGGCAAGGATCGCGCGGAAGCGCAAGCCGCGCTGCGTGGTATCTGCCATGTGCTGGACGGTACGCGAAACTATTTCAGCATGGAATATCCTTGTCATTCGCCCACCGAACCACGCTGGTTCGAAATGCGCGTTTTCCATCTGAACGGTGCCCGCCCGAGCGTGATGATCGCGCACGAGAACATCACCGCTCGCAAGCGGACGGAAGCGGCGTTGTGGTGCAGCCAGGCGCAGGCTCGTACTCTGTTGCTGAAAATGGGGAGACCCACCCGGAGGGGGTATTGGGAACTTTCGGCCGACCGATTCAAGGGGTTTGGGGGATTGACGGTCACCGGTTCCCCCCACGAGGTCGATTGAAAGAGCCGGCTGGCGCGCTCGGAAGGCGGCTCACGATGAAGCGCGTACTTGCTCTCGTTCGGGGTTTAACAAGGCCGGGGCGCTCGCGGCGTGGGCCAGAGGCTGCGGAGAAGCCTTGCATCCCCACACCGGGGTGGCGCATGTTCGTCAACTTGCACCGATGCTTCCGGGGCGGGTAACTCGTCGGCAATTCAGGAAAAACTCAGGAGAACATGAGATGTCGTGGCTCGAACTGACCGGCGCCTGGCGCCGTATCCGCCCATCGGGCGCGGCCTTGGTCCTCAGCCTCGGGTTGGCCCTCTCGGTCGGGCTGGTTCCCGCCCGACTGGCGGCGGACGTCGCCAGCCCGGACGCCAGGACGACCCCGGACCTGTCCGCCGCCACCGGCGTCCAATTACCCCACACCGATGGTTTTGGGCTCCAGCCCAAACTCCCCGCTTTTACCAGGGAAGAAAGCGATCGACTTTTTGCCGAGGGAAAACGGGCTTGCGATGGTCCCTGCGTCACGCCCTTCGGCACGGTGCTGGGCACCGCCGATGGCGCCGAGGGCCGCTCCAACTGTGTGTCGACGTGCATTCGGCCGGAATATTCCTTTCTCGACCGGTCATCGGGCAGCATCTCGGTCCATGCGGCCGACCCCAAGCAGGATCGCCTCCAGTATGTCGGCGTGACGTATCAGTGCGTCGAGTATGCCCGCAAATGGTGGATGAAAAATCAACGCATCACCTTCGGCAGCATCGACAGCGCCTATGAAATTCTGTATCTCACCGAGGGGAAAAACATTGAAACCCAGCAATCCTTCCCCCTTGCCCGGTCCATCAACGGCACCGCCCGGCGCCTGCCCCGGCGCGGGGATCTGGTGGTTTACTACCCCGATCGGGCCGATCCCGAATGGCGTCACGGTCACGTCGCCGTGGTCGTGGCGGTGGATCGGGACCAGGGCAGCGTGTCCTTGGCGGAGGAGAACTACGACAACCAGCCCTGGCAAAATCCCCAGGCTTTCGCCCGCCAGATCCGGTTGTTCGAGGTGGGCGGCCAGTACACGCTGCTGGACGTGCCGCCGACCGCCAGCCGAAACGCCGAGGGAGGACGCATCGCCGGTTGGCTGTATCCGCTGACAACCCAGTGACCACGCAGCCTTTTGCGGATGACGCCGCGGATTTATTTTCTGTCCGGGCTTGTTGGGAGGCTACCCGCTTGAAGGAGACCCGACCATGAGAGCGACAACGACACAAGGTCGCGAGATCGACCTGAAGCGGGACGCAATCGATGGCTTAAAGAAGCGTCTCCGGGGACCCGTGTTGCTTCCTGGCAACGTCGGCTATGAGGAGTCTCGAACCGTCTGGAACGCCATGATCGCTCGAAGGCCCCTCGCTGCGTATTCCACGGGAAACCGGACAGGGATTTCACGGGAAACCGGACACCTGAGGTAGCGAAACGACGCGCGGGATAACAGTGGCACCTAGTGGGTCATTTGCTTTGTCCATCGCCATTAATGGATGGGAGCGGTAAGCTGAGATATGGAGGAAACCACCATGTCTCGCTGCCCGAAGAACCCGCTCCGCCCCCTTCTGGAGGAGGAACGTCAACAACTGATTCACTGGAGCCGGTGCCAAGCGGCTCCCGCTAGCCAAGTCACCCGTGCCAAAGCGGTGCTGGCGGCGGCGGACGGCGCGGCCAGCAGTCGGCGGCGTTAAAGGTGGCGCGGGCCGGCGGCGGTTACGGCGGCTTCGACGACCGCTACGTCGATATCTCGGTCTACGACCATCCCGCGCCCATCGACGAGCTGGAGCGGCTGTACGCCATCCACCGGCTGACCTACTTCCGCAGCGATCCCGCCCATCTGGTCAGGATCGATACCGCCATCGCCAACGAATTGCAGCAAATTCTCCACGCGCGGGGTTTCTACAAGGGCGTCGCCACCGGCCTGTGCGACGAGGAAATGTTGCGGGCGCTGCGGGATTTCATGGGCTGGGAGAACTACGACGAGCGCATTCGCGATGATGACCAAATTGATCTGGAAGTGCTCGACGATATCCGCCGGAAACATGCGCTCTGGTTGCAGGGGCGGTAGTCGGGTAGCGGAAATTGCATGATCGGTCAATCGAGATTACAAAAAGTGAAACAGTCCATGCGCTTGCCCGGAACCGCTACGTTGCTTACTCCCGCTTAATCATGCTCAAGGTCCGCACCGCCGCTAGCGAATACTCCGGCAGACAGTCATCCATGATCCTGTCAGCCTGGATTTGTCTTCCCTTTATCGGCGCGGTTTTACTCCACCGCGGCGCAGCAGTTTGGCGGCTACCCGATAGATGTCGGGAACGTTGATCCGGCTATCGGCCCGGCGTTCGGCAACGCCAATGCGCATCAGCGCCTTGAGCAGCGCTGCCAGCCGATCTTCAGGCATTTCGTGGAATTCCACCGGTTCCCGCCTGGCTTCCCCACCAGCGGCAGCAATCGACTCGATCGTGCGGGCTTGTCGCCAGCGGTCAAACAGCTCCATGGCGTTGCAGGGAACATTCAGATCGGCCAGGGGTTCGATCACGGTCTCAATCCATCCGTACTCTTCCTTCAACTGTCCCAGCCGAAGCTCCGAGGCGCCCTGAACGCCGGATTGCAAGCCCTTGGGATGCAGGACCAGCCGGCTTTCGGCCAGTGGATACCGGGCGGCGTGACGCAGCGCTTCCAGAAAGCTGCGTGGACTGACCCGGCCAAAGCCATCGGCCAGATGGTTGTACAGCCAGGTAAAAGTTTTGCCGCGCCGCGTATCGCTGCCCATATAGGGACCGGCCAACGCGATGAAGACCGCTTCCTGTTTGGGTTCCGATGTTTTCAGCTCGGCCGGCAACATCGGGCCACCCGCTGGTGGAAGCTGAAGA
This sequence comes from Candidatus Competibacter sp., assembly GCA_031732855.1. Taxonomy (GTDB): domain Bacteria; phylum Pseudomonadota; class Gammaproteobacteria; order Competibacterales; family Competibacteraceae; genus JAVMKJ01. The sequence continues at coordinate 20,398 of JAVMKJ010000225.1, read as the reverse complement.
CCGGTGGCGCGTTCGATGAGCGCCGCAAAAACCTCGCCAGCCTCGGAGTCATTGAGTAGCAGCGTGTAAAGCAGGCCATAAAGATCATGACGCTCCCACAACAAATCCACCTTGGCTCCGATCAGTTTGGAGGCATCGGCAAAGGCTACGATGTCCGGATCTTCCGCCTGGTCGACCCGGAGAAACAGTTTGAGCTTGATCGCTCGATAGGACCGCATCGCCAGCGCCACTTGCAGCAGCGCCCGGGTCCGTTGCCGGATGGCTTGCCATTGCTGGCCCACGCGGTCCAGGGCGTCGAACAGCACGATCAGTCGGCGGCCGGATTCTTGCAGCCGATCATCGGCATGGCGCAAGGTCTGCTGGGTCCGTTCCGCGTTGCTATCCACCCAGGCCACGAGGCCCGCATGACCTCCCAGCCGGTCCGGGAGTCCCAGCTTCAGGGCGCGATTGACGACCCCAAGAATTACCGCGCGCCAGACTTTTTCCGGCGCATACCCGTCGCGCTCGATCAGTTCGTCCAGCACTTCGCGACTGGGTGCCTGATGGGCGTCAACGTCAACGCCGGCGAAACCGAGCGCGACCTCGCAACGGTCGAGAGCCAGCCGGGGGTAGCTGTTGGCCACATAGTTCCGGACCGGATCATTCAGCAGGACGGCGGACCAGAAACTTTTCCCGACCCCACGCCCACCGATCACCAGCGAGCGGTCGGGATCCAGAGTCGTTTCGTGGCCGGCGGGCGCATAAATCTGGTTCTGCGCCGGTGGGGTGGTCGCATCGTGGCTGGAAGCGGGCGTTAGCTCTGCCAGGGCGTTGCGCAGTACGAGAATTGGGTCTGCCGGGTTCATCATGGCTGAGGTCCGGAATCTGGGCCGAGTCGTTCCATGACCCCTGCCAGGAGGGCGGCGTAGCCACGTTCGTAGCGGATGGGTTCCAGCAACGCCGGATCGCTGAGCGGGCAACGCCTTGTGCAGTGATTTTTTGGACGTATCCGCGTCCAGATGCAGGCGGGGTCTAGCCATGCGACGCGGCCGAACTGCTCTCGGCAGCGATGTGCGCGTCGATCTCGGCTTGATGCGCAGCGTAGAAGGCTAGCGCCTCGACGACGCGCGCCTCGGGCAAATCATATTCGGCGGCAACCTCGACCGGCGTCATCCCGGCCCGATGCACATCAATGACCAGGGTTTGTACCCGCAGACCGGTTCCCCGAAGTACCGGCGTCGCCTCGCCGGATGCGCCATACCGGTAGATGATGCCCGGAAAGCGGGGATCATCCTGCATCTGCTGGAGTGCGCCTACTTTCTCCGCGACTGACCATAGAATGAACTGGTTGAGTGAAACCCCTTGCTGGGCCGCCAGTTGCTCGGCGTGGCTCTTCAGTTGGTTAGGCAAGTTCAAAGCATATCGGGCCATCGTGGTTCCGTGGGAGTGTAGCTATTGAAATGTTTCATATCTTATCAGACATCGTATAAGACATCTCTTGTCTGATCCAGCGCCTGCCGCAGCGTAGCGATGTCAGCAGCACAAAGAGGTGTGCGACCCCGGATCGGCTACGCGTCGAGATCGGAGATGCCACAGGCCGGGCAACGGCTGTAGCGGGTCGGGTCGTAGTAGTGGCCTTGGGGACAGCGTTGCATGATGGTTCCTTGGAATGTCAATAAAAACAATTCTTAAGCGTTTTGCAGTAGCACATTCTCAAATGGGTAACGATTTCTCAATGTTGCTGATAATGCCCACGGCATTGAATGATAGTCAGCACATCGTTCTCAACCTGATAAACCAGGCGATTGGCATCATCAATGCGCCGCGACCAATAACCGGATAGGTCGTATTTTAATGGTTATGGTTTACCGATACCCTCTAAAGGTTCACGCTGAATATCCTTGATGATTTGGTTAATGCGCTTGAGTATGGCTTTATCGGTTCACTGCCAGTCCAGATAATCGTTCCACGCCATCTCATGGAATTTAATGTTCATCGGGTAGTAACTCCCGTTCCTGTACATTCCGCCCATGCTTCACATCGTCAATACACTGACGAAGGATACTACCGTTCGGTTCACGCAGCAGGAAAGTCGTTTGATCTACCATAGCAGCCAATTCGAGTAGTAGCTGATATTCAGCAAATGGGATAATGACCGATACCTTTTCACCGGCAGAATTGATAACAAATTGTGCGCTCATGGGATTTCCTTTTTTGCTCAGAGACAGAAAGGCTATCTTTGCTCAATCAATCAATCAATTTAACCAGTCATGCTTGACGGTAACCGTTCACGCCCCTCCCAGTAACGACTGATTTCCCCTCGCGAGGCGGGTATGGAACATATAGCCGAGCCCCGTGATCGACCGCCATGCACCTGAGCCCCCATAGCCTACGCCAGATCAACGGCGCAGACCTCCAGTCCCTGGAAGTGGAGGCATTACGTGGGCTGTCGATGCGGTTGCTGGCGGATATCAAGGAGGCTTGGGACCGATTGAATCAGGGGCCGGAGAACAGCTCGCAGCCGACGAGCAGTCGGGCGCCGTGGGAGCGCAAGAACGGCGGCGAGCGGGAGACGGACGCTGAGGCGGAGGCCGACGCCATGGCGGCGGACGACGACCGCGAGCCCGAACCGGTGGAGCCCGAACCGACTCGGAAACCGGGCAAACAAAATGTTGGACCGAATCCCGGCCAGTTTCTACGAACACTTTCTACTCCCTATGGGAAACATAAACCGTTTCGATGGGTCGTTGCGTGAAGGCGTTGCGGTTCTTTCTACTCCCTATGGGAAACATAAACGTTGGCGGCGCGAAACGTGACACCCATTTCCACGCTCTTTCTACTCCCTATGGGAAACATAAACCCCCCGCCGCGCGCATCATGCCCGAACGTTCTCCCTCTTTCTACTCCCTATGGGAAACATAAACCGCGGTGACGCGCGGGGCGCGTCACCGCGTCAGGGGACTTTCTACTCCCTATGGGAAACATAAACGTCATGATGGCAGTGATGAATTGATCGCGACCGCATCTTTCTACTCCCTATGGGAAACATAAACCGCCGGTTTCGCGGGGTGGCTTCCGCCCTGGTTCGGTCTTTCTACTCCCTATGGGAAACATAAACCTGCGACGCGGGAACATCCGCGCGCCGTTCAGCACCTTTCTACTCCCTATGGGAAACATAAACTGGGATCGAGCAGCGCCGCCAGATCCTCGCCGGACACTTTCTACTCCCTATGGGAAACATAAACCGATGCGCTTGCGCGCCAGGTCGGTCGGTTCGTATTCCTTTCTACTCCCTATGGGAAACATAAACCTTCAACCAATCCCTAGGTTGCTTGCCAAACGGCTTCTTTCTACTCCCTATGGGAAACATAAACAGCCCGTCCTGCTGGATGCGACCGCCGATACCGTGCTTTCTACTCCCTATGGGAAACATAAACCCGGCGCCCATCTTCATGCGCGAAGATCCAGGGGCTCTTTCTACTCCCTATGGGAAACATAAACGATCGAACCCGACGCCAGCCGCCGCCGCGATGGGCGACTTTCTACTCCCTATGGGAAACATAAACCGCCACGACCTGCTGTGGATTATGGATCACATCCAGCTTTCTACTCCCTATGGGAAACATAAACCGTGGTCTGGCCGTGGGCGCCGCTGCGGGTCGCGATCTTTCTACTCCCTATGGGAAACATAAACCACAGTCTGCGAGCGTCCACAGACCGATGAAGAGCACTTTCTACTCCCTATGGGAAACATAAACGGGAAGGGAAGGGAAGGGAAGGGAAAGGATATATATCTTTCTACTCCCTATGGGAAACATAAACGATTATTGGCTATGGATAGCAGGCGCTATCATTAGACTTTCTACTCCCTATGGGAAACATAAACTGTGTGATCTATGCGGCTGGCCGGGCATTGATGCCCTTTCTACTCCCTATGGGAAACATAAACTACTGGGAGCGTTGGCTGATCGATCATCCATGGCAGCTTTCTACTCCCTATGGGAAACATAAACCTCTTGATTTAAAAATAATTTTACTTGTCACCTTCCTCGTAGTCACCTTGTGATCGGGCTACAGAAAGCCATTTCATACTTCGTACTTCAGGCGTTTTGCCACAATCGGACATCGAAGTCATCATAGAATCAGGCTACCCTTATGAAATCCTGGCTCTTTAGACTGACAATTTTCAATGACTTCAATATCGATATTGTGACGATTCTGGGAGGTAATCAACATTAACCGATCCTGGTCACGTTGTTTGTTTTTCAGTTCCTGGATGAGCCGGTATTTTTCGCTATCCTTCAAGTCGCCCGCGAATACACTAAATTGCATACGAACCAGGTAGCGTGACAAGATTTTGTGAAAAATAACGGTCCTTTCAGCAGGTACATCGTAGGCAACCAGAATAAACATATAGCCTCCATTCTCATACTTTCATAGAGAAAGGTTTATACTCGCCAAATCCTAACAAGCTAGATTGAATTGCAAAAACTTCTTCAAGAATTCGCTGCCGATAGCTCTGATTTTTTTCTAGCACTGGTTTATCCACTTTATCCATGAATGCAGCTATGATTTGCCGCCGACCTTGCTCGCTTAACAGACATATACCCGGTTTTTCATCAAAATGTGTATCTTGTAAAATAGACTTGTTAAATAGACTAAATAAAATCCGATCCGCCAAAACTGGCTTGAACAATTCTGCAAGATCAAGCGATAGGGAATAGCGTGCTTGCTGAGGAGAATGAATGAAGCTCAATGTTGGGTCCAACTGGCTTTTGCGAATTTCGTTCAAGCAAAGTGCGTATACCAATCCATTCAGGAAAGATAAAACACAATTGACTCGATCTGCTGGTGGTCTGCGACTGCGCTTCCGCAACATTAAACGGGATGAAATATGCTCCCAAGATAAATAGTAGGATTGTCGGGCTTGACCCTCGTAACCCATCAGCATTTCAACGCTTTTAGCCTGCTCCATACTTTCTCGAAAAGCCGCTATGTCTTCCATGGTGGGTTTTAATGCCGTCTTGCCTCGATAAGTATGGTAGCGCAAGTTTCCATCCAATAACCGAAGCGTCGCCATAGCAATTTTCCGGCCATACGCCAAGCGTCGTTCCGGGTTCAAAATAGCCTCGGCCTGTTTCAAATGCACCGCCCCGGATGTTGGCAAACCGGCTGGCTCAATTGTGCAAGCCACATGGCCGTAATAATCAAGTACAGTCATTCGCACATCATGTTGCTTGAACAAATTCAGCAAGGCTCCATTGAGCCGCACGTCATGAGTCGCGATTAAGTGCTTGAGGGATTCAACCGGTAGCCGTAGTTTACGGCCATCCTGATTGATTACTTGCAGCGTGTTCTCGTGCCGTCTCAATTGAGTATCACCGGCCAGGTAGAGCGCGTCCATCAGTTGAAATCCTCGTCGTCGGTTGAGCGTTGCCAGCACAGTATGCGATAAGAACAGTCTTGGCAGAGTCTCTGTTTCACCTTTACAGGTGGCGCGGCGTTTGCGATGATGATCTGGATATGCCCAAACAATTCGATGAGCCACCGCTGATTTTCTGTGGTCAATTCGACGGTTTCGACCCGACGGGTCGATGGATAACGCAACCGGCCCGACCAAAGAACTCCGGTATTGACGGCCAATGCCGCCATGTAAAACAGCAATTGCGCGCGGGACGCATGAGGAAAACTTTTGCGAATCTTGACCTCGCTTACCACATGATTCTTGAAATCGAGCATATCGGGTGCAATCCCGATACCTTGCACGGCGCCAACCGAACCGGCATAGTGCGTGCCCTGATCAGCCAATCCACGCCGCATGTGACGGTTGAGATGAGCGCAATCCACTCGATTGTAATGCAGCCAGAGCCGAACCGGGCACAAGCAGGCATTTTGAAATAACAGGCCGTGGATGCCATGGGTTTCCGCTTCCGCCACTAAAGCAACGGTTTCCGGTAATAAGCCTGCTACGGAGTCGACGACCATATGCTCAGCTCCCTTACTGCTTCCGCCACCTCATAAAAACGGCTAGGCCGGATAGTATCGAGAATACGGTATTCCGCTTCGACCGGGCGGGCAAACAACCGTGCCGTCGCTGCGTTGAGTCGCACCGGCTTCCATTCAAGCGCGCGAGTCAGCTTCACCATTCCCGCCCGCCCGACTCCAACTCGAACCACAAGTTCATCGGTTTCGGCTAGAGTGAAAGGGTCTGGCCCTACCAGTAGCCCGTAATACTTTGCTCCCGGTCGCACCGAGTGGGTGAAAAACTGGTTTTTATAGAATCCGCTGCTCATGTTTTTCTGCATTCGCGCCGAACGGCCACCCTCCTTTTCCATATCGACCGTGCGTCTTAGCGGTGGTAGTAATTCGTTGTCACTTCCCATCAGCAATGAAGCCCGCCAGGGAATCGTCTGTAAATCGGCCCGGTAATCAGGCTGACTGCGCAGCAGGGGAGAAGCGCCCAGCAGCGTGGCGCGCAGCGCGAACAGCAAAGCCGTATCCGTGATGACGCCCGGCTCGGTTGCCGATCCATCCAGGGCGTAATGACCGTGATAATAAAAAGGTGTCAGTACTTCGGCATCGACCAGAGTAGGTGTCATCACAGACTCCCTTAACCTTTCTTGCCGGCTTTAGCCGTTTTCTTTTCCTTGCTGCCCACGAACCAGCCCGCGAATAGATCGGCCATTTGTTGCTTGGTGGCCTGATAGCGTTGCCGCAGTTCCGGGTCATCCCGCTCGAAGCGATCCACCAAATCCTTCAGATGCGCATCCAGCGCCATGCTGTCGCAATAATCTGGATACGATTCTTGAAACCGGGTTTCGAGATAGGCCCGCTTTTCGGCCACATCGGTCGATGCCAGTCCTTCCAGCAGCAGCTTGGGCGCGTTGATTGGTCGCTCCAACCGTCCCCAATAAATACCGGCGAAATGAGTGCGTAGATTCGTGCCGGTGATCGCCGTTTGCCCGCCATACGCGCCCGACAAGCCGATGGATAACAATAGATGATCCAGGGCCATCGCGGTCATCCGCCGCCCGGTCATAACGAGTGTTTGCACGAACAACGTGCCGGGGACCACGTAGCGGGTGGTGAAAATGTTGCTGGATGCCGACTTGGTTTCGGCATCGAAGGTTCCGCCATCTTCGCTAATTCCGCCCTGCCGAAATTGATCCATGACGCTTTCGGCCCGGCTTTGCACCGAAACGGCATCGCTGTACAATACTGCGGAATGAACGCTATAGATGGCGCTGCCACCGCCTGCATCCTTGGCCGAATCACCAAAGACGTAAGTATTGAGATCATATACTTCCCGAATGTTATCCCGGATATAGGACTTGTTGGTTGGATAACGCCCTCCCACGTCGAGGGTGCGCAATATCCGGGCTCCGTTCCGCCGCTCGACCCCTTTGGTCTTGGAGGCGATCATCAACACCCGGTTTTTACCGGCCAGCGCCATATCGGTAATATCATCAACGTCGTTATTGCGGATTAGCATGGGCGCGATAGCTTCCCGCAATAAAGGGATTACGATGACTTGCGCTTCTGGCAATTTTGGAATCGTCGTTTCTTCCTTCAATTGCAGAGTTTGAGCAACGTCGGTCGGAAGCAGGCTATACAGATTGTTCAGACTCATGATTTTCACACTCCAAAACGGTTTCAGGATAGCTCGAAAGGTTCGGGGTCGGTATTGACTGGAGATTCAGCAGCGTTTTTTTCCGCCTTCTTCGCTTCGTGAATCTCCAAGAAATAAGTCACATAAGCAGCGCGTAGATAGCGGCGAGTTTTGGAACTCAAGTCGCCATCCTTGTGGCAGTACGCTTCGAATACGTCATAAGCAGCTTCCGCGAACCGACGATAGCGTCCAGTCACATCTTCCTTGCCGCCCGCGTAAGCATCACGACGGCTGAGCGTGTCATTTAGTTGACCCATCGTCGCGGCCACCGTATCGGCTTTTTCCGCGCGCTGTTGCAGATGAAATTCCTGAAAGGCGATCAGCGCGGTATCGAACGCCAAACCTTGCAGGTTTCCAGATGCAGACGCGCCGCGCTGAGGACGACGTTGAATTTGTGTCGCCAACTCGGCCAGTTGACGAAGTGGGGTATCGTGTTCGGGCATGGCGAAACTCTCTTGGGCAAGTTTGAGAAGTCGGCGACCGGTTTGAGTCAATCCCTTGTCATCAGTGTATTTACGCTCGACGAACCAGGCGACCGGCCACCAGCTAAACAGCTTCAGATCATTGAGAACGGTGAGCTTGGCGCTATCCTTTTCGCGCAGTAGCGTTTGAATCAAATTGAGCCGGGCGATGAAATCCGGCAATTGCGCCCGTTCGACGCTGCATACCGGCTTATCGGGGTAGAAATCCGGGCGCAACAAATCATCCACCAGAGCCGGAACCAGCTCGCTCATGAACGCGCCGCGTCCGCGATGTTGGCGAATGCGGAACACATGAACCGGATTACCGCTCAACCAGGCGAAGCGGGCTGCGTTGTGCAGATAGCGAACCTGCTCGGTCAAATCGGCGGTGAGCGTGTCGAAATAGAAAATCGGGCTGTCGCTCAGATCGAGATTCCACGGTAATATCGCCAGCGCCTCTTCAACGGGATTTCGACCGGGAACTGCATCGCTGCCGAGCAAGTGCAAAGGCCGATTTTGTTCTTGAAAACCCACGCCTGGTAAAATCAAGTTCCGTAATGGCGTGGCGGTGTGAACTGCGTCGGCGTCCTTGAACTTGAAGTTCGATTGCCCGCCTGCCGTCAATAGGCGCTTCAACAACAGACTGCCGGCGATGCAGCCCGCGCAAATATAGGTTGCGCCACTCTCGGAATAGATATCCTTGCGATGGCCGATTCGATTGGAAAAGGCGGTTTTTTTCAGTTCGGGGATATTGAACTCGGAAGGCTCGTAAGCGGTGGTCGTCGGCGCACCGCAGAGCAGGCAGGTTCCACCGTCCGGCGCAGCGGCGTAAGGTTCGGATTCGGCCATGTCCGGTGTTGGCAGGCCCAATTGCCGCCCCACGCTGCGTAGAATGAGTTCGACGCCGGGATCGGTTTCTTCATCCGATTCGGCGGCGACCTGAAAGGCCTCGTTGAAGAAGTTGGCTGCCAGTTCCCGAAAATCGCTTTCGCTGGAAATGTCGGCGGCCACCTGCAAGGCGATCAGTGTCTGCCGGGTAGCGATGTCGAAACCGCCGTCCATGGCGTCGGTGCCGAAAAACTGGCGTAGCACCTCCAAACCGCGCGCCCCGGCGGATTCCAGCCGCTTTTCCAAAATCCGCACGCGACCGCTGAATTCCCTGGTCGGATTGCGGATGCCGCCCCGCAGCAGCGCGACCGTTGCCAGCGCCCGCGCCAAGGGTTGCTCCAAGTCATCGCAACGTCCTTTGAAAGCCAGGATCGGAAACAGCTTGCCAACGTCGGGACGCGCGTTGATCGCGGCGTCGGCCGGGGCGTGGTTGCCCGTCCAACGGACGATGAAATCCCGCACGGTGGATTGGTCGTTGACATGCACCCGCAGCAAGTAGCCCGGATCGTTCATTCGCACCACCGCCTCGAAAAGCGCATCGCTGCTGCCTACATGACTCAAGGTGAGCTTGCCGTCCGTGCGGTTGAACTTGCAGGTCGGGCGGCGCTCGCCGAGTCGCCACCGCAATTCGCTCAGCAATTCGTCGAGTTGCAGCGACTCCGGCAGCGCGACCGTCAGTTCTTCGCCGTTCACGCTCAGAACCAGCGGCGGCAAGCCGCTACATTCCGGCACTTTGCTTAAAACGGTCGCCTGAATCTCGTGCAGAATCGCCGGCTGGTGACGCAGACGGACGATCCGCTGCGGTGGCAGTTCGATGGTGAAGGTCTGCCGTAACCGTTCGCGGAAACTATCCACCAACGCTTGATCTTCGTCGTCGCCCTGCTGGGCGGCGCGACCCGCCGCGTCGCCCAGCGCGCCATCCGCCAAAGCGACGATCTTTGCCAACTGGCTGTCCAGTGCGGAGATGGCGGTCGCCACAAACGCATTACCCATGCCACGCCCCTCGACCCGGTTCACCAGCGCGGTGATTTCGGCGGGCGTCATGGAGAGGTCGTCACCCAGCGCCAAGTCTTCGTAAATCTTGGCGACGTCCGCTGGCGTGGGCGACCGCGACCGTCCGTCCCCCGCGTATTTGTCGGCGTCGTGGAACAGCGCGATCACCAGCAACCGGGTCAACGCCTTGACGAAGGCCTCTTCGTCATCCGGCGGCACCTCCGGCGCCAGCGCTCCGCTTTTCCAGCGCAGGAAAGCCGTCAGCGTGCTGAGAAACATCACGTCCAGGCAGTGCCGGGCCAGGGACACGGTCCGATATTGTGGGTAACCTGGCCCGCCTTTTCCGGCGCGAGTGAGCCAGGGCGTCGGGTCCAGCGCGTCGCCCGGTTTCTGGTCGGCGTCGCACCGCTGGAATTGGGCGTCGAGCGCGCGTCGCAGCGGCTCGAAAGCCCGCTTGAATACACCGTTCGCCCAAAAAGCTTGGGCCGGATGGATGGCTTGCACTTGCGCGGCGTCCAGCGTCATGACGGCATCCCCAACATGCCGAATCCTAGAGCGGTGGTGCGTCCCAGTCCCGAATACCAGGCGTCCCGCACGTCTTCCGTCGGCCCCACGAGGGTGAAGGGCAACGCGATTCCCCGCTTGACGACCACCGTCCCGTTCGGTCGGGTCTTGATGGCGAAACCGGCGCTGACTTCACCCCCGCGACTGCGAACGTAGATGCGATCCGGCAGCAGCTTGATGTGAAAAGATCGCCCGAACCGATGCCCCATGGTGCGGTTGACCTGCTCGCCGAAATCGTCCGTCAGGGTGGTGATGTCTTCCTGCCGGTTCTTTCCCAGCATCCGCGTGACCCGAATCGGCGAAATGCAGTAGCAGGAAAGCGCTTCGACGGAGTGGGGCGGATCGGGATGGTCGTGAATCTCGGCGCAACGCAAATCCAGTTCCCAGCCCGGCAACGCCTTATCCAGCACCAGGTCCTCGGGCCGCAACGCGGCGATGGCGCGGGCAATCGACGGTTCGCTGCTGCCCAGATGAATGGCTTCGATGGCGAAGTATCGCCCCGTTCCCTGCACTGCCAGGGAGCGGGCGATCACCCCGAAGGCCCAGCGCGCCGGCCCATCGGTCGCGGGGTTGCAACCGTGCTTGCGCAAGGCGCAGCCGAGCAGGTCGGCCACTTGCCCCCGATCACGGATCGTGCGCTGCCCCAGCGTCTCTCGAAAGCGGGTGCGCGGAATGCGAATCACTCGTCGGATCATGTTGCTCTCCAAAATTGCTTTCGCAAAAAATACAAAAAATATTGACGCATTTCAACACTGCGATAAAATAAATTATCGACGCTGCTAGACTGCCACCCCGCACCGAAATCAGCGACCCAAGGGGAGGCGGGCCAAGCATGTTGCTGTCTTACGATCCGGCATCGCCGTTCAGCGAAAAAAGGCGCAAGCGATTGTTATTTTTGGAACGCCATGTTCACCAGCGCATCGAGAGTCGCGCGACGGCCCTGATTACCGCCCCGGCCTTGCGGGAGTTGCTGTTCGCGGCGGGCGTTCCCGAGCTGGGCGAATATACGGAGCGTCGCGCCCTGGAACGCGACTTGGACGACTACGCGACGCTTTGCGATGACTTCGTGCCCACCCGCCAAATCACCGGCGGTCGCCCGGTCGGGGGGTCGAGTGTCGGCTACGCGCTGGATGTGGGCGCTTCGCGGGACGCCATTCGTTATTTCCTGGGCGAGCCGTGGCTGCAAACCGCGTTGCAACCGCGCCTGTCCTCGGCGATTGCCCGTTGTTTTCTGCTGGCGATGGCGGAGTGGCGGGAGGTGGAATTCGAATATCGGCGGGTGCCCAAGGCCGGCGAGTCGTGGGTATCGCACCGTTTGCGGGGAGTGCCGTTGCAGGTCGTTCCGGGTCTGGATTCGGCCTATTTTCAACTGCTGGGCGAGCAGGGCCGTTTCAATGTCAATCTGGCACGGGTGGCCTATCCAGTCTTCTGGACCGACCACGCGCTGGCCGCGCCGCCTGTCGAGCCGTTGCGCCAGGTCAAAATCGCGCTGCGCTTCGAGCAGGCGGAGGATGCGCGGGCGTTGGTGGAGACGTTCACTGGCCTGCGGCGGGAAGATTCCCGCACCGCATCCATCGTGGTGCCCGAGGCGCTGGCGACCATGACCGCCGACCGGTTGGCCGCTTATCTGTACCGGACCCGCGAACGTCCCGGCGAACGGGAACAGTACTCTTTAGCCGGAAGGGCGGTGATGACCCGCTCGCTATTGGATGACTCACCATCGGAGTAGGGCAAGACCATGTTTACCATCAAACGCCACGGGGTCGTGCTGCAAGCCGATGGTTTGACGGCCACCCAAAATCTGCTGGCCGATCCGGACACCGCGCCGGTGCTGGTGATCGGGGCGCCGACCGGCGCCGGCAAGACCTTCGGCTTCCAGAAACTGATCCAGTCTCACGGCAAGGTGGTTCTGTTCGTGGTGCCCACTCAGGCATTGGCGCGGGACATTTGCGAAAACCTGGAGCGCCAGGGTTTGTACGCCAAACAGTGGGACAGCGCCCAAACCCGCGCTGCCGTGCAGCGCGGCCAATCGACCTGGAGCGAACGGCTGCAAAGCCTGACCGTTGAGGCGCGGCGGCAGGGCGGCATGGTCGTGGCGACGCTGGAAGCTTTTCATGGCATTACCCTGGGTTGGCCGACCCTGAAAAAAGTCGATCTGGATGTGCTGGACATCTTCGATCAAGTGGACTGGCTGGTGTTCGACGAAGCGCATTTGCTGACCGAGCGAGCGATGGGATTCCTGGCGCTGTGGGCGGTGTTGATCGGCTATCGGCGGATGCGCTGCGGCGAGCGCACCCGGTTGGCGCTGCTGTCGGCGACCCACGGCGCATGGGTGGATTTTCTGGCGAATCGCGACCGCGACACCCTGGTTGGGTTGCCGCCGGCATGGGTGGGCTATCGCGAGGAAACGACGCTGGATCTCGACGGCGCATCACCCGACGTACCGTCCCGACCGATCCACCACGAGGTGACCGTTCACGTTCGACAGGGCAAGATTCGGGAACTGGCGCCGCAACTGGTTCCAGAACTGCTGGCCCGACACCACCGGGTCTTGTTGATTTACGACAGCCTCGCGGCGCTGGGCCTGGACGAGAGCTTGCTGGCGACGGCGGCGCGCGCCGCCAGCTTGGCCGACGCGGAGGTTTTCGTGGTCAACAGCCAGGACAAGCAACTGGAGCGAACCGCCGGCAGCGCCCGATTTCGCTCCGGGCGCCAGATTCCGTCGGAAAGCCGGCTTATCGTGGGCACCTCGGCCATCGAGGTCGGCCTGAATCTGGCGGAGGCCACCGCGATGATCAGCGACAAGGGGTTGAACGCCGCCGCCTTGTTGCAGCGGATCGGACGAATAGCGCGCGGCGATGCTTCCGCAGCCGGCGAAGTGTACGTGGTCTACGAGCGGCCAGTGCCACACATCATCAAGCTGGAATCGCTGGACGGCGCACGCTCCATCCCCGAAGTCATTACCGCTCTGAAGCCATTGATTCCATTCAATTCCAAAACAGCCCGCTTCTGGAGCGCGGCCTACTTCAACATGCTATCGCGCCAGAACCGTAATCTGCGCCGGGGTTTTGACCAGGTGCTTGCGGCTATCGAAGCCGACGAAGGCCAGCGACCGCTGAGCCAAAAATCGCTGTTGGCCACCGCTCACCAAGAGGTCGCGGCGTTGCCGCCCGGTTATAAGTATCTGGACGCCTTGCGGAAGTGGTTGGCGGCCGTGGATCGGACGCTGCAAGATTTGCGCGGCTTCACGCCGACGGTCAAGGTGCGGTTCGAAAATACGCCGGTGTTTGAGTGCCAGTTGGATTTCGTGCAGAAACGCTTGCCGTTGCCGGACGAATATCGCGATGACGTGCTGGTCTACCACGGTCCTCGCGACCACTACCTGAAAGCGAAACCAACGCCGATTCCAGTACCGGTGCTGACGCCGTTCGGCGCGCAAACGATTGACAGCGTATGGAACGAGCAGGATTTGTGGAGTCGTTACCGGGAGATCGTCGAAGCTCACCGCGAGAGCGGCAACCCAAGGCTCAAAAGCGTCGTGGCGTTCGCTCGCTGTTCCGGCCTCGTGCCGCGTGCGTCGAATCCATTGCCAGCCAATGTCGATCAGGCAGGATCAGTAATCCTTTGAGGCGATTTCCGACAAAGACTTTACCTAACGCGCGTAGCGAATCTGCGTTAGTTCAAGCCAAATGAAATCCGCTGGTGAGGCTGGCCAAAAGCCTCCCTCCCCGGCGATGGGAAGGATTCGTTGGGAATGGTCGGAGTGGGGAAGCGGTAGGCTTGTGGGGGAATGCCTGCCCGCGCCGGCCGCCTACTTCTCCTCCGGCGCGTCTTGCGCCATGGCCATGATCGTGTTCATGTCGATGTTGCGGCGCTGCTGGACATTCTTGCCCTCGACCAGATACACGATGTGCTCGGCGATGTTCTTGCAATGGTCGCCGATTCGTTCCAGCGCCTTGATGATGAACACCACGTTGATGGCATGACCGATGGTGCGCGAATCTTCCATCATGTAGGTGATCAACCGGCGCAGCGCCGATTGGAATTCCTGATCCAACTCGTCGTCGTTGTTGATGATGAGCAGCGCTTTTTCCACGTCCAGCCGGGCGAGGGCATCCAGACCGTCGTGCAGCATGTCGGCCGCCAGTTTGGCCATCGGCGTCACGTCGCGCAGCAGCTTGGCGCTGGGTGGACTGCTGACGCCGTCGTAAATCTGGAGGGTCATCCGGGCGATTTTCTTGGCCCCGTCGCCGATCCGTTCCAGATCGGTGACGGTGTTGGCCAACGACATGATCAACCGCAGGTCGCTGCCGACCGGCTGGCGCAGGGCGATCATGCTGACGCAGTCTTCGTCGGCCTTGACTTGCATGCCGTTGATCAGCCGGTCGCGTGCGATCACCTCGCGCGCGGCGTTCAGGTCTTCCTCGTTCAATGCCGCGATGGCTCGCTTGATCTGGTCCTCGGCCAGCCCCCCCATTTCCAGCACCATGTTGCGGAGATTGGCAAGTTGAACGTCGAACTGCTTGACGGTATGGGCATCTAGATTGATGGGCATCGTCGGGTACTCCGGTCGAGTCGCGAGTCGGGGATCGAGGTCAGCCGAAACGGCCGGTGATGTAATCTTCGGTCAGCTTGTGCTTGGGATTGGTGAAAACCTGATCGGTTTCACCAACTTCGATTAAATCGCCCAAGTGAAAATAAGCGGTGCGCTGTGAAACGCGGGCCGCCTGTTGCATCGAATGGGTGACGATGACGATGGTGTAGTTCTCCCGCAGCTCGTCGATCAACTCTTCGATCTTGGCGGTGGCGATCGGGTCGAGCGCCGAGCAGGGTTCGTCCATCAGGATCACCTCGGGATTCACCGCGATCGCCCGGGCGATGCACAGCCGCTGCTGCTGGCCGCCGGACAGGCTGGTGCCCGGTTCGTCCATCCGCTTTTCCACTTCCTTGATCAGGCCGGCCCGTTCCAGGCTGGCGTGCACCAGGTCGTCGAGTTCCGCCTTGTTGTTGACCATGCCGTGGATGCGCGGTCCGTAGGCGATGTTCTCGTAGATCGATTTGGGAAAGGGGTTGGGTTTCTGAAACACCATCCCGACCCGCGCCCGCAATTGCACCACGTCGATGCTCTTGTCGTAAATGTCGTCGTCGTCGAGTTTGAGTTGCCCGGTGACCCGGCAGTTGACGATGGTGTCGTTCATTCGGTTCAGGCAGCGCAGGAAGGTGGACTTGCCGCAGCCGGACGGGCCGATGAAGGCGATCACTTCGTTGGCGCCGATGTCGATGCCGACATTTTTGAGCGCGTGTTTTTCGCCGTAATAGACGTTGACGCCGCGACAGACCATTTTGGGGTTGTCCACCGCGATCTTGCCGACGGTTTGCCGGTTGTTGTAGTCGCTCACTTCGACGCTGGACTGCTTGCGGGGCGCGGTGTCGGCGTTCGGCGCCTGATCCAGGGCGATTTTGGTTTCGATGGCGGTCGTGCTCATGAGGGCGGGAATCCTGGTTAGTATGGGGTAGAGGGGTCGGAACGCTTACCAGCGCCGCTCGAAGCGCTTGCGCAGGACGATGGCCAACCCGTTCATCAGGATCATGAACGCGAGCAGCACCATGATCGCGGCCGAGGTCCGTTCCACGAACGCCCGCTCCGGCAGGTCGGACCAGAGATAGATCTGCACCGGCAGGACCGTGGCCGGGTCCATGAAACTTTTCGGAACGTCCACGATGAAGGCGACCATGCCGATCATCAGCAGCGGCGCCGATTCGCCCAGCGCGCGGGCCATGCCGATGATGGAACCGGTCAACATGCCGGGCATGGCCAGCGGCAGGACGTGATGTCCGACCATTTGCAGCTTGGACGCGCCCATGCCGAGCGCCGCCTCGCGGATGGACGGCGGCACCGAGGTCAGCGCGGCGCGGCCGGCGATGATGATGACCGGCAGCGTCATCAGGCTCAGCACCAGCCCGCCGACCAGCGGCGCGGAGCGAGGCAGGCCGAAGAAGTTGATGAACACCGCCAGCCCCAGCAGACCGAACACGATGGAGGGCACCGCCGCCAGGTTGTTGATGTTGACCTCGATCAGATCGGTCCAGCGGTTCTTGGGCGCGAATTCCTCCAGATAGACCGCCGTCGCCACGCCCATCGGGAACGACAGCAGGAAGGTGACCAGCAGGGTGTAGAACGACCCCATCAACGCGCCGCGAATGCCGGCCTGTTCCGGTTCGCGGGAATCGCCGTTGGCGAACAGAATGGTGTTGAACTGCTTCTCGATTTTGCCGGCGGCTTGCAGCTTGTCCACCCATTCGATCTGATTGTCCTTGATCGGCCGTTCCGTCTCGTCGAGCGCGCGGTTGATGTTGCCCTTGATCAGAGTATCCACCGTGGCGCTGGCCAGCAGCCAGATTTCCTGCTCGGCGCCGAGCAGGGCGGGGTTTTGGAGTACCCGACCTTGCAGTTCGTGCGTTGCGTCGGAACTGACCAGACCGTACAGCGCGCGCAACTCCAGCCGGCCCTGCACGTTGGGGAACAGTTGGCGCATCCCGGCGCGCACCAGGGCGGCGTAATCCGCATTGGCCAGCGTTTGCGGGTCGCGTTTGCCGTCCGGGTCGAGCACGGCGGGATCAAACGTGATGGGGACCTGGATGTAGGTTTGCCAGAAGGCGGGATAGCCCTTGCCGATGATGTTGGCGAACATCAGCACCACGAAGGCCAGCCCGAGACTGATCGCGATCAGCCCGTACCAGCGGAAGCGTCGCTCGGCGGCGTGCCGGCGCGCGAGGCCGGCGTTGACGATGGTCTTGATGTCCCGGCTGGGGACCGCCGGCGCGGGGGAGGGCGTTGGCTTATTCATACTGCTCCCGATACTTGCGCACCACGTGCAGGGCGATGATGTTGAGGATCAGGGTAACCACGAACAGCATCAGGCCGAGGGCGAAGGCCGCCAGCGTCTTGGGGCTGTCGAACTCCTGATCGCCGGTCAGCAGGGTGACGATCTGCACCGTGACCGTGGTCACCGCCTCCAGCGGATTGGCGGTCAGGTTGGCCGACAGCCCGGCGGCCATCACCACGATCATGGTTTCGCCGATGGCCCGGGACACGGCCAGCAGGATGCTGCCGACGATGCCGGGGAGGGCGGCGGGCAACAGCACCCGCGTGATGGTTTCCGATTTGGTCGCGCCCAGCGCGTAGGAGCCATCGCGCATCGACTGCGGCACGGCGTTGATCACGTCGTCCGACAGCGAGGAGACGAAGGGGATGATCATGATGCCCATCACCAGCCCGGCGGCCAGCGCGCTTTCCGAGGCGACATGCAGGCCCATGGCCGTGCCGATCTCGCGGATCAGCGGGGCCACGGTCAGGGCGGCGAAGAAGCCATAGACCACGGTCGGGATGCCGGCGAGGATTTCCAGGGCCGGCTTGGCGAGGGCGCGGAATTTCGGCGTGGCGTATTCGGACAGGTACAGCGCCGACATCAGGCCGATGGGCACGGCGACCAGCATGGCGATGCCGGAAATCAGCAGGGTGCCGGCGAACAGCGGGATCGCGCCGAACGCGCCGGAGGAGCCGATCTGATCGGCGCGCAGGGCGGTTTGCGGGCTCCACTGCAAGCCGAACAGGAATTCGGTAATGGGAACCTGGCGGAAAAACAGGATGGATTCGAACACGACCGACAGCACGATGCCGAGGGTGGTGAAGATGGCGACGGTCGAACTGACGATCAGGAACAGGTTGACGATCTTTTCCACCCGGTTGCGGGCGCGCAGGGTGGGGGAAATGGCGCGCCAGGCATGGGCGACGCCGGCGATGGCGAGCGTCACGAGCACGACCCAGAGCGCGGCGTTGCCGATGGTTCGCAAATTCCGGTAGCGGTTGGCGGCTTCCAGCATGGCCGGGTCGGGCGTGCTGGACACGATGTTGCCGCTGACCAGGTTTTTGAGGTCGTTGACCACCAGATTCAACCGGTCCGGCGGCAGATCGCGCAGTTCTGGCGGCATTCCGGCCACGACCAGGTCGATGATGACGCTCGGTTGCAGCGTCGTCCAGAGCGCGAACACGATCAGCGCCGGCAGGCCGCACCACAGCGCCGCGTAGGAACCATAGAAGCTGGGCAGGGAGTGCAGGTTGCGGATGTGGCCGCCGGCGACCGCGAACGCGCGTTTGCGGCCCAGATAGTAGCCACCGATGCTTAACAGGATCAGCGTGAACAGGAGAACGGACTGCATGGTGTCACCGTCGGATACGAAAACGCCACCCAAGGCTGAAACGGTTCTCAGCCGGGGGTGACGTTCCAGAGGGCATCCCGTTTACGGGGCCAGGGTCTTGAGGTTCTTGGCGTCGGCCGCGACCTGTTTGCGCTTGGCGTCCGGCAGCGGGATCAACCCTTTCTTGCCGAGATAGCCTTCGTCGCCCACCGCCTTCTCGCTGGTGAATTCGGCGATGAACTCCTTGATGCCGGGAATCACGCCGACGTGGGCTTTCTTGATGTAGATGAACAGGGGCCGCGAGATGGGATATTTACCGTCGGCGATGTTCTCAAAGGTCGGCGCGACGCCGTTGATGGTCTCGCCCTGGATCTTGTCGAGGTTCTCTTCCATGAAGCTGTAGCCGAAGATGCCCAGGGCGTTGGGGTTGGCGACCAGCTTCTGCACGATCAGGTTGTCGTTCTCGCCGGCCTCGATGTAGGCGCCGTCCTCGCGGATGGTTTGGCAAGCCGCCTTGGCTTTCTTCTCGTCGCTCTTTTCCAGTTCCTTGATCGCCGGGAACTCCTTGCAGCCGTGATCCATGACCAGTTCGACGAAGGCGTCGCGGGTGCCGGAAGTCGGCGGCGGACCCAGCACCTCGATCTTGGTGGCCGGCAGCGCGGCGTTGATGTCCTTCCAGGTTTTGAAGTTGTTGGCGACCAGCTTGCCGGTAGCCGGATCGGGAACCTCCTTGGCCAGGGCCAGCCAGAGATCCTTGATGGTCAACGGCATCGGCTTGTTCTTTTTGGAGGAAGCGACCACGATGCCGTCGAAACCGATGTTGATCTCGACGATCTCGGTGACGCCGTTCTTGGCGCAGGCTTCGACCTCGGACGCCTTGATCTTGCGGGAAGCGTTGCTGACGTCGGGGTGCTGGACGCCGACGCCGCCGCAGAACAGCTTGAAGCCGCCGCCAGTGCCGGTGGATTCGACCTTCGGGGTCTTGAAGCTGCTGCCCTTGCCGAACTGTTCGGCTACGGCGGTTGAGAATGGATAGACCGTGGACGAACCGACGATGCTGATATAGTCGCGGGCGGACTGGGCGTAGGCCGCGCCGGCCAGGGTCAGGGTCGCCGCCACGGCGAGAGCGAGTGGGTGCTTGCGCATGAAAATCTCCGGTAAACGGTAGTGATCGATGGGCCAAATCGGGGGCATCAACTTGATCCTGGGATCAAATGGAAGCCGTAAGCCCAAGTTACTACGGCACGGCGATCTTTATATTTCATTTATATGTCAGTTTTATTGCAGTGCGGGATAATGGTGGCGCCATGCCTGTTCAACCTGTTGAAATGACAAATTTTATATGAAATCAAATTGTTTGGCGAGCCTTGTGGGACGGTGATGAGCGGCAAAACCATTCTGATCACGGGTTGTTCCTCGGGCATCGGTTTGTGCGTCGCCCAAGGGTTGAAGGGTCGCGGCTGGCGGGTGTTCGCCACGGCGCGCCAGCCGGCGGACGTGACGCGGCTGCGGGCTGGAGGGTTGGAAAGTCTAGCATTGGATCTGCGCGATTCCGACTCCATCCGGGCAGCGGTGGCGGCGGTGCTGGATCGAACCGATGGCCGGCTGGACGCGCTGTTCAACAACGGCGCCTACGGTCAGCCCG
>JAVMKJ010000224.1:0-9170 GCA_031732855.1 Candidatus Competibacter sp. | reverse complement strand
TTACCCGGTGGCAACCACGGCGCTGGGCCTGGCCGGCTTGCTGCGGCAGCCGGGGCAACTCTTATAAAATCCAGTTGGTAAAAGGATTATCGGATGGTGTCGGACGGTGCTGGAAGCCGGTTGGGACGCTATCCCTTCGTCCCCCCCAGCATGATCCCGGCGATGTAGTACTTCTGCAGGGCGACGAACAGCAGCATCACCGGCAGCACGGTCAGCACCGAGCCGGCCATCATCAGTTCGGTGTCCTGGACGTGTTCGCCCAGCAGGTTGGCCAGCGCCACCGGCAGGGTGTACATCGAACTGTCGGTCAATACGATCAGCGGCCACATGAAATCGTTCCAGGTGCCCATGAAGGTGAAGATCGCCAGCGTCACCAGGATCGGCCGGCACAGCGGCAGCACCAGCGACCGGTAGATGCGGAACTCGCCGGCGCCGTCCATGCGCGCCGCGTCCAGCAGGCTGTCGGGAATCGCCAGCAGATACTGGCGGATCAGGAAGATGCCGAAGATGCTGGCCATGCCGGGGATGACGACGCCCCAGTAGGTGTTGATCAGCCCGAACTGCTTGAGCAGCAGGAACAGCGGCAGCATCGCCACCTGGGCCGGAATCACCAGCGCCGCCAGCAGGCCCCGGAACAGCCGGTCGCGGCCCCGAAAGCGGAACTTGGCGAAGGCGTAGCCGGCCATCGAGTTGACGATCAGCGAGATCGCGGTGACGGCGCCGGCCAGGAGGGTGCTGTTGAGCAGGTAGCGGGCCAAATCGAGGCGGGAGAACAGCGCGTTGTAATGCTCGAAGGTGACGGCGCTGGGCCACAGTCGCGGCGGGTAGCTGTTGGCTTCGCCGGGCGGCATCAGCGAGGCCGCGATCATCCACAGCAGCGGCGCCAGCGCCAGCGCCAGCCCCACTGCCAGCAGGCCATACAGCAGCAGGGCGGGGAACAGACGATAGAGCAGCCGGCTCATGATGGTCCCCGCCGCCGCAGTTTGAATTGCAGCACGGTCCCTACCAGGATCAGCGCGAACAGCACGAAGGCCGCCGCCGAGGCATAGCCCATGTTCCACCAGCGGAAACCCTCCTCGTACATCAGCAGCACCACGCTGAGGGTGCGGTTGGCCGGACCGCCCTGGGTCATCACGTAAGGCTCGGCGAACACCTGGAAGTAGCCGATCATGGTCATCAGCGCCACGAACAGGAAGGTCGGCCCCAGCAACGGCAGGGTGATATGGCGAAACTGCCGCCAGGCGCCGGCGCCGTCGACCCGCGCCGCTTCGTAAAGTTGGGTCGGGATGCTTTGCAGGCCCGCGATGAAGATGATCATGTTGAAGCCGAAGTTCTTCCACACCGCCATCAGCACGATCGCCGGCATCGCCCAGTCCGGGTCGCCCAGCCAGTCGATGGGATCGATACCCAGCAGGCCGAGGCCATAATTCAGCAGGCCGTAGCGGGGATGGTAGAGATAGCGCCACACCACCGCCACCGCCACCAGCGTCGTGACCACCGGCAGGAAGAACGCGGTGCGAAACAGGCCGGGAAACCGGGTCAGACGGGAATTGACCAGCAGCGCCGCGCCCAGCGACACCGCCACCGACAGCGGCCCGCCGACCGCCACGAAATAACAGGTGTTGCCCAGCGCGGTCCAGAACAGGGGGCTTTCCAGCAGTTGCAGATAATTGCCGAAACCGACGAAGCGCAGCCGGTCGAGGTCGCCCAGCGCGTAGATGTCGAAATCGGTGAAGCTCAACAGCAGCGCCGCCAGCACCGGCAGAAAGAAGAACACGGCGATCAACAGCAGCGCCGGGGCGAGAAAGGCCAAGCCGCTCAGGACGGCGTGACGTTCGGGACCCTTCACGGCCGGGATCGCTCGCGCCCCTCTCCCTCCGGGAGAGAGGTGGGGGGTGAGGGCCGTGCCTCGCGGTCCAGGAGCCAGCGGCGCTTTTCGAGAATCCGGTCCACGTCCCGGTCCAGCGCCGCCAGCGCCTCGTCCGTGCCCATCTGTTTGCGAACCGCCAGTTCGGCGTAGTAGGCGATGCGGCTGGCGATGCGTTCCCATTCCGGGATGGGGGGCGTTGCCCGAACGTGTTGCAGCTGATCCCGGAATGCCCGAACGTGGCGGTTGCCGGCCAACACCGGATCGTTCCAGGCCGATTGCCGGGCCGGCAGGTCGCCGGTGAGTTGATAGAACCGTGCCTGCTGCTCCGGCTCGGCCAGGAATTCCAGCAGTTTCCAGGCCGCTTCCCGCCGGGGCGAGGTCCGGCCGAGCGCCAGGCTGGCGCCACCGGCCAGCGAGAGGCCGACCCTCACCCCCGACCCCTCTCCCGCTGGGAGAGGGGAGAAATCCGCGGACAAATTGGCAAATTCCGGCAACGCCGCGGTCGTCCACTTCTCCTGCAACGCCGCCGGCAACCGCCGGCCGAACTCGCCGATGTTCCAAGGCCCGGTGGCGTAGATGGCGAAAGTGCCGTTGGCGAATTCCTGATAGAGATTGGCCATCTGGGTGTTGCCCACCGGCGGTGCCAATCCCCGCTCGAACAGGTTAAGATAAAAAACAAACGCCTCGCGAAAGCGGGGATTCCGGAAATCGCCGTATCGATCCCGGTCGCGGAGCAGGGTCGCCCCGCGCTGCAGGGCCAGAATGACCGGCAACTGCCACTCGTTGATCGGCAGCAGGATGGCGTAGCGTTCCGACCCGGCCAGCGCCTTGAGCCGCGCCATGGCATCCAGCCAGCCTTCCCAGGTGGCGGGCGGTTCGGCGAAACCGGCGGCGGCCAGCAGATCGGTCCGGTAGAAGAACAGGCGGGTATCCACGTACCAGGGCAGGGCCCAGGTCCGGCCGTCCAGCCGGTTGGTGGCCAGGATGCCGGGGAAGTAGTCGGCCAGCGCCGCCTCCGGCCAGGCGTTCAGCCGCGGGTCCAGCGGCTCGACCGCGCGCAGGGCCACGAATTCGGGAATCCAGGTGTTGCCGAGCTGAAACAAATCCGGCATGGCGTCGCCCGCGTAGGCGGTCAGCAGTTTCTCGTGCGCGGCGCTCCAGGGAACCGGTTGCACCCGCACCCGGATGCCGGGATGGCGGCGCTCGAACTCCGGCAGCAGCGCCCGTACCCGCTCGCCTTCCTGGCCCATCGCCCAGAATTCCACGGTTACCACCCGGTCGGCGGTGGAATCGCAACCGGTCAGCCACAGGGCGAGCAGAGGGACGAACAGCAGGCGGAGCGACGGAAACATGACGATAGTTTAACCGCAATCGCGGGGGTGCTGGGCCCGAGCCTTGAAATCGCTCCCCCTCATCCCCATACCACTCAATCGAGTTCCCTTACCGTTTGGTCAGCTTGCGAGGTGCGCCATGCCGATTTACGAGTACCGTTGTCAGTCCTGCGACCACGAACTGGAGGTTTTGCAGAAGCTGAGCGATCCCGAACTGAACGATTGCCCGAGCTGCGGCAAGCCGGAACTGAAGAAGCTGATTTCACCGGTCGGGTTCCGGCTCAAGGGCAGCGGCTGGTACGAGACCGATTTCAAGGGCAAGGGCGGCAAGAAGAATGTTGCCACCCAGGATGACAGCGCATCGTCCGCATCGTCCGGCGACACGAAGACCGGCGGTGCCTGCGATGGCGCGGGCGGCTGCGGCGCCTGCCCCGCGCCCGCCGCCGCGACCGCTTGAAGACACCTGTCCCCGATACTCGCGGAGCCCGCCGGAAGGTCCCGATGCCCGAACGGTTGCAGAAATTTCTCGCCCGGGCCGGGCTCGGCTCCAGGCGCCAGATTGAAGACTGGGTCCGTCAGGGTCGCATCACCGTGGACGGCGCGCCCGCGCAACTGGGTATCCAGGTCGACGGGTCGGAGCGAATCCAGATCGACGGCAAGCCGGTTCGGACGCGCGTCCGGGATCAGCCCCGGCGGGTGTTGGCCTATTACAAGCCGGTCGGCGAAGTCACCAGCCGCCGCGACCCCGATGGCCGGCCGACGGTGTTCGAGCGACTGCCGCCCTTGCGCGACGGACGCTGGGTGGCCGTGGGTCGGCTCGATCTCAATACCCAGGGCCTGCTGTTGCTGACCACCGATGGCGGACTGGCCAACCGGCTGATGCACCCCTCCTCGCAAATCGAACGCGAATATGCCGTGCGCGTCGTGGGCGAGGTCGCGCCGGAGAAACTGCTGCGCCTGCTGGAAGGCGTGCCGCTCGAGGACGGGCTGGCGCGGTTCGACGAGATGCGCGAGGCGGGCGGGGAAGGCACGAACCATTGGTATCACGTGATTCTGCGCGAGGGCCGCAACCGCGAGGTGCGCCGGCTGTGGGAATCGCAGGGCGTGACGGTCAGCCGCCTGATCCGGGTGCGCTACGGACCGGTGAGCCTGCGCCGGGGCCTCCATCCGGGTCGCTGGGACGAACTGAACGACGCACAGGTGGATGAGTTGTCGCAGGCGGTCGGGTATCCGCCGGAGGACCGCCACGCTCGGCCGGAGCCCGCGCCGCGCCGCGCCTCCGCATCCGGGCAGGGTGGGCCTGGTCAACCGCGCGGCGGCCCGCGCCAGCCCGATTCCAGCCCGCGCCGCGCCAAGGCTTCGTCGGAACCGGCGCGCTCCAACCCGGCGCGCGATGCCGAAAAGCCGCCTGGAAAACCGTCGGCCTGGATCCGGTCCGACCGGCCGCAATCCCCCCGCGCCTCGAGCGCTTCCCCATGGCAAGGGGGAGGTGGGGAGAATCTCAATCCTGGGCGCGGAAGGTCTGGCCGGTGACGCCCCGGCTGTCCGGACCCAGCAGATACAGGTAGGCGTCCAGTATCGCCTCCGGGTCGGTCCATTCCGCCGGTTCGCGTCCCGGATAGGCCCGCAGGGTGAGACCGGCGCGAACCCGACCCGGATCGATGCTGTTGACCCGGATGGGCGTGTTGGTTTCCAGTTCGCTGGCCAGCATTTTCATCAGGGTTCGGATGCCGCCCTTGGCCGCCGCGTAGGCGCCCCAGTAGGCTTGGCCCTCTTCGCCGACCCGGTCGTCGGCGAACACGATCGACGCGTCGGCCGAGCGGTTCAGCAGGCCCAGCACCGCGTGCGTCAGCAGGAACGGCGCGTTGAGGTTGACTTGCAGGGTCCGATACCAGAGTTCCACGTCGTAGTTGGCGATCGGGGTCAGCCGCTCGAACAGGGCGGCATTGTGCAGCAACCCGTCCAGCCGGCCGAACTCGGATTCCAGCACCCGCGCCAGATCGGCGTAGTCCTTGGGGGTCGCCCCTTCCAGATTCATCGGGTAGATGGCCGGTTTGGGGCCACCTTCCCGTTCGATTTCGTCGTAAACCTGTTCCAGCTTGCGAATGGTGCGCCCGAGTAAAACCACGGTGGCTCCGTGGGCGCCCAGCCGACGCGCGACGGCGCGGCCGATGCCGTCCCCGGCCCCGGTCACCAGAATGACTCGGTCTTTCAACAGATCGGCGGCCGGCTGGTAATCCTTCATGGTGGCACCTTGTGGCGGCGGGGTTGAGCGAGGCAGTTTACTATGGGGTCGCCGCCCGCCGGTAGCGGCGCTTTTCGCGGCGTTGCAACCGCCAGGCGAGCCACAGCTTGCGCAGCGGCGTCAGGCTGGTACGCTGCTCCAGCAAGCGGTAGCCGTCTCCGGCGATCTCCGCCAGCAGCGCCATCGTCAGCTCCAGGCGAATCAGCAGGTTGCGCTGGGCATGGCGGTCCGCTTCCGGCAGATGGTCCAGCGCGCGGCGGTGGTACTCGCGGATTCGTTCGGCCTGGAAGGCGAACAATTGCCGGACCCGGTCCGTGGTCTGCGCCGCCAGCAGGTCGCCGGGATGCACGCCGAAGCGCCTCATTTCATCCTCGGGCAGATAGAACCGCCCGTGCTGGGCATGCCGGCGCGCGTCGTGAAGCCGTTCGAACAGCAGCAGCGCCGCGCCGGCTTCGTGGGCGAAGCGGGGAGTGGCGCGCCGGTCCTGATAGCCCGGGATTTCCGCCGCCAACAGGGCCGGCACGCTGCCGAGCCGGTGAACGTACAGGGTCAGTTCGGTGAAGCCCGGGTAGGCGTCGTACTCCAGATCCATCGCCACCCCGTCGAGGATTTCGCGAAAATACTCCTCGGGCAGGTTGAAGGCGGCCAGCCGCGGCAGCAGGGCGCGGGTCACCGGGTGTTGCGGCGCGCCTTCGCCCAGACGTCCCAGCTCAGCCCGCCACCAGTCCAGTTTGGTTCGGGCCACGCCGGGATCCCGGCTCTCTTCCACGATTCCGGCGGTTTCGAGGCAAAACGCCCGAACCGCGCACAGCGCCTGCCGCTGCGCCAGCGGCAGTCCCAGCAGGCTGTAGTGGAAATCCGAACCCCGTGGAGCCGCCAGATTCTGGCAATAATCGTCTGGAATGTTTGGTCCGCGTTTCACTGGCGTCGCCGCGGGTTCTGCAATAACTGCTGTTCGCCCGAGCGCAGTTTGCCCGAGTGGATCGTGGACAGGGAGGTGTCGTCTTCCTTGAGTTCCCGGGCCGGCGCATCGGGCGGTGGCTGCGGGCCATAGTGAATCTTGCCGTCGGCGTCGGTCCAGGTGTAGATGCGTTCGGTCGATTGCACGTTGACCGGTTTGGCGTTGAGATCGACCGGCACGACGGACTGGCCCTCGGGCGGGCGGTTGCCGTAATGGACGCGGCCCGCGGCATCCTTCCAGGTGTAGACCGCCTCCTGGGCAAATCCCGATCCGCTCTGCAGCGCCAGCAACAGCGACCCCAGCAGGCCCAGCAACCGGGAGCGATATCGGCGTGGCTCAGATGAGTGCTTCAGGCCATTCATTGCTGGGGCTATCGGCGACGGGAACGATCAGCACCGGCCGCTTGGACAGCAGCGTGAGCCGGCGGGTGGTCGATCCCAGGAAATCGATGCGCCGGCTGGCGCCGGTGTGGGTGCCCATGACGATCAGATCGGCTTGGCAGCGGTCGGCTTCGTGCAGGATGACTTCGTAGGGAACGCCGCTGATGACGCGGATTTCCGAAATGACCTCGGTTTGGTCGAGCGTGGAGCCGAGTTCTTCCGTGCAGAACGTTTCCAAGCGTTGGTGAAATTTTTCCAGGATACCGCGGGTCGCTTCGTGGTGTAACTCCTGCGCTTTTTCGGGTGACAGGTAGGATTCCATCAGGAACCGAACCGAATTGTTCAGGGGTTCGACTACGTGGAGCAGCACGATCCTGGCGGCATGCTGCCGGGCCAGACCGACCGCAAAGCGGAATACCGGCCGGGTGTGAGGACCCAGGGCCGTGGTGTACAGGATGGTTTTGATCTGGGGAAGCATGGATACACTCCGCGTTCGAGGGTGGAAAGCCCGCGCTCTGGACCGTCGATACACCAGGCGAACATCTGATGCTTTTAAACTATAGCCTAATCGAAAAGCTGTCGCCGTGCTCCGCGAATCAGGGGGCGAACCGGGTTTGGGCCGGTTCGGTCAACACCCCCATACCGTGATTTGCCGTCCTCGATGCTCTTCCTCGCCGCCGACCGGCAACGATCAAATCCATGATCGCCCGCAAGCGGATTACACTATCAAAAATTGATATTACAGACCGCAATCGAAGGAAATCCGCCGATGTCCGACTCCCTGCGTATCCAGCGACTGTCCGGTAGCGATATCAACGCTTGCCTGCCCGAACTGGCGCGCCTGCGCATCCGGGTGTTCCGCGAATTCCCCTATCTGTACGACGGCAGCGCGGCCTACGAGGAAAAATATCTCGAGACCTACGTGGACGCCCCGGATAGCGTCATGGTGCTGGTTTGGGACGGCGACCGGGTGGTGGGCGCCTCCAGCGGCTTGCCGCTGGAAGCCGAACCCCCCAGCGCGATCGAACCCTTCCTGGCGCACGGCTACGACCCGCGGCGGATTTTCTATTACGGCGAGTCGGTGCTCCTGCCCGAATACCGGGGACGGGGCCTGGGGAAGCGGTTTTTCGGGGAACGCGAGACGCATGTCCGCGCCCTGGGCCGCTTCGATCTCGTCGGCTTCTGCGCGGTGGAACGTCCCGCCGATCACCCGCGCCGGCCAGCGAACCATGTGCCGCTGGATGCGCTGTGGAGCCGGCAAGGGTTCGTCCGGCATCCGGAACTGCGGACCACGTTCTCGTGGCAGGATTTGGACGAGCGCGCGGAATCGCCCAAACCGATGGTGTTCTGGCTGAAACCGTTGGTTTGATGCGCGGGGAACGGCTTTGGAAACCGTCCCCGCGCCGGTTCACGCCGCCACCGACGGCAGTCCGGCCAGCGCCATCGCCAGTTCGGCCTCGTCGTATTCCTGATCGGTCAGCTTGCCGGCGAAATAATCCATGTAGGCCTGCATGTCGAAGTGGCCGTGGCCGCACAGGTTGAACAGGATCGCCCGGCTGACGCCTTCCTCCTTGCAGCGCAACGCCTCGTCGATGGCGCCGCGAATCGCGTGATTGGCTTCCGGCGCCGGCAGGATGCCCTCGGTGCGGGCCAGCAGTACCCCGGCCTCGAAACAGGCGAGTTGGTGATAGGCGCGGGCCTCGATCAGACCCAGTTCCTTGACGTGGCTGACCAGCGGCGCCATGCCGTGATAGCGCAGTCCGCCGGCATGAAAGCCGGGCGGGGTGAAGGTCGAGCCCAGGGTATGCATCTTGGTCAGCGGGGTCAGATGCGCGGTGTCGCCGAAGTCGTAGGCATAGGGGCCGCGAGTCAGGCTGGGGCAGGCCGCCGGCTCGACGGCGACGATCCGCACCGAACGGCCGCCGCGCAGTTGCGCGCCCAGGAACGGGAAGGCGATGCCGGCGAAGTTGGAACCGCCGCCGGTGCAGCCGACCACCACGTCGGGATAGTCGTCGGCCATCGCCAGTTGCGCCATTGCTTCCTGACCGACCACGGTCTGGTGCAGCAGTACGTGGTTCAGCACCGAGCCCAGCGCGTACTTGGTGTCGTCGCGCTGGGCCGCCACTTCCACCGCTTCGGAAATGGCGATGCCGAGGCTGCCCGGATGATCCGGCCGCTCGGCCAGAATCGCCCGCCCGGAGGCCGTCCGCTCCGAGGGCGAAGCGGTGCAGGTCGCGCCCCAGGTTTCCATCAGCGCCCGGCGGTAGGGTTTCTGATTGTAGGAAACCCGCACCATGAAGATTTCCACTTCGATGCCGAACAGCGCCCCGGCGAAGGCCAGCGAGGAACCCCACTGCCCGGCGCCGGTTTCGGTGGCGATGCG
>JAVMKJ010000223.1:0-9175 GCA_031732855.1 Candidatus Competibacter sp. | reverse complement strand
TAAGGGTACGCAATGCGTACCTTTTCCTGCGTGATGACCTACGACGGAAATGCTTTCGAAATTGAGTTCGCCGATCCCGAGGGGCGAACTTATGCCCTGCTCCCCGTCCCAGGCAGTTACGGAATGTGCCCGAACAGGCGATGGCCTGATCATCACTTACCCCGGTACGGCGGGGTGGTCATGGCTGCTCTCCGTTCGCCGTCAACCTTGGAAGTCTCTACCGGTTGACATGGGAACAGCCATGGCCGCTGCAACCTACCCGAGAAAAACTGGCACCATCAGTGAATACTCAAGCGATCTTGCAGGGGAATTTATCCGACGCATCGTCGTCGATCCGGCGATCTGTCGCGGCGAACCGTGCGTTCGCGGCTTGCGATGCCCGGTCGATGGAGATCTAGGCCGCGCTGCTCAACCGCTCGTACTTGGCCCGCAACTGTTCGTCGGTTTCGGGGTGTTTCGGGTCGGGAATGATGCAGTCCACCGGGCAGACCTCGATGCATTGCGGGGTATCGTAGTGACCCACGCATTGGGTGCAGAGATTCGGATCGATCTCGTAGATCTCGTCGCCTTGGGAAATCGCTTCGTTCGGGCACTCCGGCTCGCACACGTCGCAATTGATGCATTCGTCGGTGATCATCAGTGCCATGGCTGGCTCCTCGTTCTGTTTCAATTCACGGCCGGCTTCGTTCCACCGGCTGACCCATCGAAACCCACCGCGCCCGAAGTCAGTCGCGCCGGATTTCCGATCATTTTACTCGATTATTTTCGGGATGCGAATTTTGCCGCCAGCGCCGCTTCGACCTTGGGATGGACGAACGGCGCGATGTTGCCGCCCAGCTTGGCGACCTCGCGGACCAGGCTGGAGGAAATAAAAGCGTACTGTTCGGCGGGAGTCAGGAAAATGGACTCGATTTGTGGATTCAGCCGGCGGTTCATGCTGGCCAGCTGGAACTCGAATTCAAAATCGGCGACGGCGCGCAAGCCGCGCATGAGGACGTTGGCGCCGATGCTCTTGGCGTAGTCGACCAGCAGGATATCGAAGCCGCGCACCTCGACATGGGGAATGTGCGCCACGACCTCGCGCACCAGCGCCACCCGCTCTTCCAGCGAGAACAGCGGCTGCTTGTTGGGGTTGGCGGCAATGCTGACGACCAGCCGGTCGAACATGCGGGCGCCGCGCTCGATCAGGTCGGCATGACCGTTGGTGATGGGGTCGAAAGTGCCCGGGTAGATGGCGGCGACGGACATGAGGGTTCCTGGCGGCTGTCTAGGGTTGCGCGGATTATCGGGAAAGCCGCGCGGCAAGGCAACCTTGCTCCCCTCGCCCGCCAGCGGGAGAGGGGGCGAGGGCTGGCGCTTCCCGCCGGGCCAGCCGGTAAGCGACCGCCCCGGCGATCTTTTCCCGATGAGGCGTCCAGTTGGCGGGCAAGGGAAGTGGCTGCAAATCCACTTCCGCCTCCAGGTAGATCCAGGCGGTTTCCGCCAACCAGCCGTTCCGTTCCAGCATCGCGCAAACCGGTTCCAGCAATCCTTCGCCAAAGGGCGGATCGAGCAGCACGATCTCGAACGGCGTTCCCGGCCGGCGCAGCCAGGCCAGCGCGTCGGCCTGCTCGACCCCCGCGCCCCGGGCGTTCAACCGCGCCAGGTTCTCGCACAGGAGGCGGACCGCACGTGGATGGCGTTCGACGAATGCCACTTCCACCGCGCCGCGCGACAACGCCTCGATGCCGAGCGCGCCGCTGCCGGCGAAGAGATCCAGGCAACGGGCGCCGGGCAGGACTGGAGCAAGCCAGTTGAACAGGGTTTCCCGCACTCGGTCGGGGGTGGGCCGCAGCCCCGGCAGGTCCGGGAATTCCAGCCGCCGGCCGCGCCACTGGCCCGCGATGACACGCAGCCGATTGGCGTGTCCCCCGCGCCGGTTCACGAACCGGCCGGACCCGCCGGAGCCGGTCCGGCCTGGGCAGCGGGGCCGCCGACGATGATCGTGATCAGCTTGTCCGGCTGAACATGCCGTTGCCAGGCTGCCTTGACCTGCTCCAGGTCGATGCCGTTCATCGTTTCGATGTGGTTTTGCAAGTAATCCAGCGGCAGACCGTAGAAGGCGATTCCGCCCAGGGCGTTGACCAGTTTGCCGTTGCCGGCGATGTCGAGCGCGAAGCCTCCGGTAATGTTCCGCCGCGCTTCTTCCAGAAGCGGCGCGGCGGGACCCTGGGCGGTGAACTCGCGCAACGTGGTCTGGGCCACCCGCAGCGCGGTATCGACCTGATCGTTGCGGGTTTGCAGGTTGATCAGGAACGGCCCGGCCTGCCGCATGGGGGAAAAAGCGCTGTAGGCACCATAAGCCAGCCCGCGCTTTTCGCGAATCTCCTGGGACAATTGCGACACCAGTCCGTTGCCGCCCAACACATGGTTGCCCAGATAAAGCGCGTAGTAGTCGGGATCGGTACGGCTGACCCCGATTTGGCCCATCAGAATATGGCTCTGGCTGGAGGGGTGGGGAATACGGATCGTTTGACTGGCCGGGACCGGGGGGGGCGGCGGCGGGGGGGGTACCGCCTCTCCCTTGGGCAGGCCGCCGACCAGAGCATTGGCCAGTTGCTCGGCGGCGGCGCGATCCAGATCGCCGACGATGGCGACCACGGCATTGGAGGCGGTGTAGTAACGGCGGTGAAAATCCTGAATGTCGGCGCGTGCGATGGCGTTCAGGCTGGCGGTGGTGCCTTCGGGGGGCGAGCCGTAGGGATGGCCGCCGTACAGCGCCTTGAAGAAAGCGTCCTGGGCGATGGCGCCGGGTGACTGGGCGCGTTCCCGCAGCGCCGTCAGCATTTGCTGGCGGACCCGCTCCACGGCGTCCGGGGCGAAGGTCGGTTCCTTCAGCAAGCGGGCGACAGTTTCGACGGCGGGCTGGAGATAGCGCGGGTCGGCGAGGCTGCGCAGCGAGACCGAGGCCGCATCGCGCCGCGAACTGGCGCCCAATCGGGCGCCGACCTGGTCCAGCCGGTCGGCGATGATATCGGCGGTCCAGTCGCCGGCGCCTTCCTCCAGGAGAGCGCTGGTCAGCCTCGCCAGTCCGGGCCGCTCGCCGTCGCGGACCGAGCCGGCGTTGAACAGGATTTGCGCGTCCACCATCGGCAATTCCCGGGCCGGGATGAAGTAGACCGGCACGCCGTTGGCGGTGCGCCAGTTCTGAATGGCGGGCACGGCGGCAGCCAGGCTGGACGCCAGCAGCAGGGCGATGGCCAGAATGCCGGAGAGTAACGGTTTCAAAGAGGGCATGGTGGAAAAATCCTTAAGCTCCCCTCTCCCTTGGTGAGAGAGGGGTCGGGAGTGAGGGGATTAGCGAATGGCATGATCCATTCCAGCAGCGGGCGCGCTCGGTCGGCGGCCGTCCAGCGGCAGCGGTTCCAGGATCGCCACGGTCAGCCGGTCGTCGGTCAGATACTTGCGGGCGACCTCGCGCACCTGTTCCGGGGTGACCGCCTGAATCCGTTGCACGTAATCATCGAGCTTGTTCCAGCCCAGACCGACGGTTTCCAAGGTTCCCAGCCGCATCCCCTGATAGAACATTGAATCCTGCTGGTAGACATCGGCGGCAACCACTCGAGCCACCACGCGCGACAGCTCGTCGGGGCTGATGAGTTCCTCGCGCAACCGCGCCACTTCGGCGCGCAGAGCCTTTTCCAGTTCGGCGCCGGCGCGGCCTGGGGAGGGATTGCCGGCCAGCACGAACAGTTCGTCCAGCCGGGAGGTCGGGCCGTAGCCGGTGTCGGCCGCCGCCGCGACTTGCGAGCCGCGAATCAGGTTGCGGCTGATGCGCCCGCTGTTGCCGCCATCGAGGACGCCGTCCAGTACCGCCAACGCATAGGGTTCCCATTCCTCGGCGGCGGTCTTCAAGGTCGGAACCTTGTAACCCAGAGTCACGTAGGGCACTTCCGCCGGGGTTTTGACCACGATGCGCCGCTCGCCCCGTTGAGGGACTTCCGCCGCCGGTTTGAGCGGCGCGAGCGTGCTTGGATTCAAGGGGCCGAAGTGTTTTTCGGCCAACTCGCGGACCTTGGCCGGGTCCACGTCGCCGACCACCACCAGCGTGGCGTTGTTCGGCGCGTACCACTGCTGGTACCAGCGGCGCAGATCGTCCGGGGAGATCGCTTGAATATCCTGCATCCAGCCGATGATCGGATGGCGGTAGGGGCTGGTGACATAGGCGGCGGCCAGAAACTGCTCTTGGGCCAGCGCTTCCGGCTGGTCGTCGGTGCGCAGCCGGCGCTCCTCGGCCACCACTTGAACTTCCTTGGCTACGTCCTCGGGTTTCAGCAACAAATGGCGCATCCGATCGGCTTCCAGCCGAAAGCTGATTTCCAGGCGGTCCTTTTCCAGCGTCTGGAAGTAGGCGGTGTAGTCGTGACTGGTGAAGGCATTCTGATCCCCGCCGTTGGCGGCGATGATGCGGGAGAACTCGCCGCCCGGCACGTCCGGGGTGCCCTTGAACATCATGTGTTCCAACAGGTGCGAGATGCCGGTCAGGCCGCTGGGTTCGTAACTGGAGCCGACCTTGTACCAGACTTGGGAAACCACCACGGGCGCGCGATGGTCTTCGCGCACCAGGACCTTCAGGCCGTTGGCGAGGATAAATTCGTGGACGGGGGCGGCGGCGAAGGCGGAGGTGGCGCTTAACAACCATACAAACAAAAACTTGTCGAGGTGCCTGGGCATGATCTTCGGTGTCGAACGTAATGGGTGCCTGCGTAAAACAGACTGAAATGGTACGATAAGTTCCATACCGCGTGATCGCATCGATGAGTTCGCCATGACTGACCCCAAGCATGATTCCACCAAGCCGGTTCCCGCGTCCGATGCGCCGGAGCACAGGAAAGCCAGCCTGTTCGAAGTCCTGAATCGGCCGATTCACTTCCCCTTCCGCAAGGACCGCGCATCCGACGCGCCGGCCGAGCCGACCGAACCCAAACCCGAACGCTTCGCCCGGCTGCGCGATCGGCTGCGGCGCACCCGCCAAGGTCTGGTCAGCGGACTGGGTGGTCTGTTCGCCGGTCGGAAACTGGACGACGAGGCGCTGGAGGAACTGGAGAGCCGCCTGCTGCTGGCCGATGTCGGGGTGGAGGTGACCAACCATTTGATGAAGCATCTGGCCGAACGGGTCTCGCGCCAGCAATTGAACGACGTGCCGGCGTTGCTGCGGGCTTTGCACGATGAACTGCTGACTATCCTTGCTCCCTGTGGCCGGCCGCTCCAACTCGGCGAGGCCCGGCCCTATACCGTCCTGATGGTCGGCGTCAACGGTGTCGGCAAAACCACTACCATCGGCAAGCTGGCGAAAAAGTTACAGCACGATGGCCATTCGGTGCTACTGGCGGCCGGCGATACCTTCCGCGCCGCCGCCGTCGAGCAATTGCAGGTCTGGGGCGAGCGCAACCGGATCGCGGTGATTGCCCAGCAGAGTGGCGCCGATGCCGCCTCGGTCATTTACGACGCTGTCCAGGCTGCCAAGGCCCGGCAGGTGGACGTGGTGATCGCCGACACCGCCGGCCGGTTGCACACCCAGTCGAATTTGATGGAGGAACTGAAGAAGATCAAGCGGGTCATGGGCAAGGTGGATGCCGCCGCCCCGCATGAAGTGTTGCTGGTGGTGGATGCCAGCACCGGCCAGAACGCACTGAACCAGGCCGTGCAGTTTCACGAGGCGGTGGGCGTGACCGGTCTGATCCTGACCAAGCTGGACGGCACCGCCAAGGGGGGCATCGTTTTCGCCATCGCCCGCCACCTGGGCTTGCCGATCCGCTTCATCGGCGTCGGCGAGAGCATCGAGGATTTGCGGGAGTTCGACGCCGCCGAGTTCGTGGCCGCCCTGCTCGACGAGGAGGGTGGTGATTGAGTGCGGTGGTGATGGAACTATCAACCCGATTTGGCACTCCAAGGGCAAGAGTGCTAAAATGGTACGCAACCAAGTGATTGGAAGGGAGGAGAGGATGACGATGACGACGACTGCGCTGGTTCCCCGCATTCAGAATCTGCCGGTGCCGGTCGACAGCGTGGATAGTTACATCCAGGTGGTTAGTCGAGTGCCGATGCTGAGCACCGAGGAAGAGCAGGAACTGGTCCAGCGGTTGCGGCTTCGCAACGATTTGGAAGCAGCGCAACGGCTGATCGTGGCCCATCTGCGCTTCGTGGTGCATGTCGCCCGAGGCTATATCGGGTATGGCCTGCCGCTGGCCGATCTGATCCAGGAAGGCAACGTCGGTTTGATGAAGGCGGTGAAGCGTTTCGACCCGGCTCACGGCGTGCGGCTGGTGTCGTTCGCGGTGCACTGGATCCGCGCGGAGATTCACGAATTCATCCTTCGCAACTGGCGGATCGTCAAGGTCGCCACCACCAAGGCGCAGCGCAAGCTGTTCTTCAAGCTGCGCGGTTCCAAGAAGCGGCTGGGCTGGATGAACGGAGAGGAGGTCGATGCCATCGCTCGAGATCTGGGTGTGAACGCCGACACCGTGATGGAAATGGAGTCGCGGCTGAGCGGTCACGATGTATCGTTCGACCCGGTCCCGGAAGCGGACGGCGACGGCGAGTCCGAGCATTTCGCTCCTTCCGCCTACCTGCGCGACGAGCAGGCCGATCCGGCGGACGCGCTGGAGCGGGGGGACTGGGAGGAGCAGACCACCAGCCGGTTGAACGCGGCGCTGGAGCGGCTGGATCCGCGCAGTCGGGACATCGTGCAACGGCGCTGGTTGAACGACGACAAGCCGACCCTGCACGAGCTGGCTGCCGAGTACAATATTTCCGCCGAACGCATCCGGCAGTTGGAAACCAATGCCATGAAAAAACTGCGCGCCGCGCTGCCAGCGCCGGCCTGAATTCAACCGATTTCCGAAAACCCGCCCCCGTGGCGGGTTTTTTTGCGGGAGACTCCGATGGACCACCCGATCCGTCAGTTCGCGAGCGACAACTACTCGGGTATCTGCCCGGAAGCCCTGGATTACCTGCTGGCGGCAAACCAGGGCGACGCGCCCGCCTACGGCAACGACGAGTGGACGCAGAAGGCCGCCGACCGGTTTCGCGAATGGTTCGAGACGGATTGCGAAGTGTTTTTCGTCTTCAACGGCACGGCGGCCAATTCCCTGTCGCTGGCGGCGCTGTGCCAGTCCTATCACAGCGTGATCTGTCACGAGACCGCCCATATCGAGACCGATGAATGCGGTGGTCCGGAATTCGCTTCCAACGGTTCCAAACTGTTGCTGGCCAGGGGAGAGAACGGCAAGCTCGATCCGGCCGACGTGGAGCGGCTGATCATCCGGCGCTCCGACATCCACTATCCCAGGCCCAAGGTGGTCAGCGTTACCCAGGCGACCGAACTGGGCACGGTCTACAGTCTGGACGAGCTGCACGGCCTGCGGGAACTGGCCGACCGGTACCGGCTGAAAATCCACATGGACGGCGCGCGCTTCGCCAACGCCGTGGCGTCGCTGGGCATGACCCCGGCGCAACTGACCTGGCGGGCCGGCGTGGACGTACTGTGTCTGGGGGGAACCAAGAACGGCATGGCGGTGGGCGAGGCGATCCTGTTTTTCGACCGGGATCTGGCGGCCGATTTCGCCTGGCGCTGCAAGCAGGCCGGACAACTGGCCTCCAAGATGCGCTTCATCGCCGCGCCCTGGCTGGGGATGCTGGAAACCGGGGCCTGGCTGCGGAACGCCCGTCACGCCAACGACCTGGCGGCCTATCTCGAACGGCGATTGCGGGTGGCGAGCGATCTTCGCCCCATGTTCCCGCGCCAGGCCAATTCGGTGTTTCTGGAGTTGCCCCCGCCGGCCATCGAGAGCCTGCGGGCCATGGGCTGGCAGTTCTATACCTTCATTGGCGTGGGCGGCGTCCGGCTGATGTGCTCCTGGAACACAACCCATGAAGCGGTCGACCGATTCGTCGGCGATCTCGAGCGGGCGCTGACCTGAGTTCCGAAGATGCCGGATCCGTTCCAGCGCGACGTACCGCTGCATCGTCTCAATACCTTCGGTCTTCCGGCCCACGCGGCCTGGTTCGCCACGATCGAGACAACGGCGCGACTCGCTGCCCTGATCGCCACGCCCGAATGGCGGTATTTGCAACACTTCGTGCTGGGCGGTGGCAGTAATTTGATCTTGACCGGTGATTTTGAAGGACTGGTGTTGCACGTGCGAATTCCGGGACGGGAACTGGTCGGCGAGGATGCCGATGCCTGGACCGTGCGCGCGGGAGCGGGGGAGAGCTGGCACGCCTTCGTGCGCTGGACCCTCGAGAGCGGCTGGCCGGGGCTGGAGAATCTGTCGCTGATCCCGGGCACGGTCGGCGCCGCCCCGATTCAGAACATCGGCGCCTACGGGCTGGAGATGGCGGAACGGTTCCTGCGGCTGGAGGCGGTGGATCTGGAGACGGGCGAGACGGTGCCGTTCGACCGGGCTGCCTGCCGCTTCGGCTACCGGGACAGCGCGTTCAAGCGCGAGGCGGCCGGGCGCTATCTGATCTCCAGCGTGACTTTTCGCCTGCCCAAGCGCTGGCGGCCGATGACCGGCTACGCCGACGTGACACGGGAACTGGAAGCGCGCAAGATCGCCAGTCCGACGGCGCGGGAGATTTCCGACGCGGTGATCGCGATCCGTTCGCGCAAGCTGCCCGACCCGGCGCGCATCGGTAACGCCGGCAGTTTCTTCAAGAATCCGGTGGTGGACGCCGCCGCGTTCGCCCGCCTTGATGCTCGCTATCCCGAACTGCCGCGCTATTTCCAGCCGGACGGGACGGTGAAGCTGGCCGCCGGCTGGCTGATCGAACGCTGCGGCTGGAAGGGGAAAGACCTCGGACCGGTGGGGGTGTACGAGCGGCAGGCGCTGGTGCTGGTCAATCGCGGTGGCGCGCGAGGCGAGGACGTGCTGCGGCTGGCGCGGGCGATTCAGGAGTCGGTGCGGGCGACGTTCGGGGTGGAACTGGAGCCGGAGCCGGTGGTGTTGTGAGATGCGCGCGACCGGCAAGGGCTGGCAGTCGAGGATGAATCAGACTTTGTGCGAGTGGATCGCGCAACATCCGCGCTAGCAGCCTGTCGGACTATGGTCCCGTAAGATAGCGGAACCCGCCCAGAGAATGCTGATCGATGAGTCGCTTTTGCCCGATTGACCGAGCCACGGACTTTTTGCTC